>JAOABT010000150.1 GCA_026418215.1 Clostridia bacterium
CCATTATCATAAGACAGAAGGGAGAAAAAATCAATCATGAATGATCAAGTTATTCTATCATTGGAGACTTACAACCAGCTTCTTGACACGATTCGTAACTTGCGTGAGGATTTAGCAAGTATTTTTAAAGCTACTACAATCGGTCAGTATGCTTATATCCAACTCAATGAAAAAGGCGCTGAGATTGTCAATACCATGTCTGCCAAATTTTCTAAAACGCATGAAGTGCGCAACATTGCATCAGGTGCTATTATTGAATGCTTTAACAGTAAAAAGGAGGAGCTAACCGATGTCAATGACACTATACCAGATTAAAGATACATATCTCTATTTCTTGCAAAGAGTTGAGACCGGGGAAGTACCGGAAGAAGCCATAAATGACACCCTTGAAAGCATTGAAGGTGAATTTCAAGACAAAGCCGATAATGTTGCCTGCTTTATCAAGGGACTGCTTGCTGAGGCCAAGGCCATTAAGGATGAGGTTGACACCCTCACCGAGCGTATGAAATCAAAGCAGGCCAAGGCGGACAAGTTGACTGATTACCTGTTTACCTGCATGAAAGGAATGAATCTAAACAAGCTTGAAACCACCCGAAACGTGCTGCAGCTTAAGCTCAACCCGCCCAGTGTGGAGGTCCTTGATGGGTTTATTGATTGGGCCAAGGCTAACAGGGATGATCTGCTTACCTATAAAGATCCTACACCTGACAAAAAGGCCATTAAGGCCGCAATGACAGAATCTGCAATTCCATTCTGCTGTCTGGAGCAGAAAGAAAGGTTGGTGATTAAGTAATGGGTACCCCTGTTTTAATTATTGGTGCTTCCGGAAGCGGAAAATCTGCCTCTCTTCGAAATTTCAAAGAGGATGAAGTCCTCATAATCAATGTTTCAGGCAAGCCTCTTCCTTTTAGAAACAGGCATAACACGTTTCTGTCGGACGATTATCAAGCTATTCTGCAGAAGATCAGAACAACGGCTCTTAAATCAATCGTGATTGATGACTGCCAATATCTCATGGCTAATGAGTACATGAGAAGGGCGAAAGAAAACGGGTTCCAAAAATTCACCGATATAGGGCGGAACTATTGGGATCTCATCCAAGTTGTAATCCGAGAACTGCCTCATGATGTGATTGTTTACTTCCTCGGCCATACAGAGCTTGATCAAAACGGTAGCGAGAAGTTCAAGACTATAGGTAAGATGCTCGACGAGAAGATCACAATTGAGGGGATGTATACCATCGTTCTCAAGGCTTGCAGCAAGGATGGTCAATACTTCTTCACCACTCAGACCAACGGGGCTGATACCGTCAAGTCACCAATGGGAATGTTTGAGCCTGCCATACCCAACGACCTCAAGCTTGTTGATGTCATAATCCGGGACTATTACAGCGGGGAAGAACCTGAGAAGTGTGAGGATTGCACTGGGTATATCAAGGCGACAAAAAGCCAAACGGTGAAGGATATCATTGCTGGTACCAAGGCCAAGACAGGTAAGCAGCTTTGCTCAAAGTGCTACAAAGGATGGGTGAAGCTGCATGAAACTGAGGGAGTGTGACGCCTAATGAACTGCAAAGTGTGCGGCGTTGAATTGTGCCAAGAACAGTATTCAAAAAAGCAATGGCAATATAAGAAAGACATGTTTAGACAACAAGGTTATGTTTACTGTTCAGTTTCATGTTCGCACCAAATCATGCAAAAAGTGCGCTCTGAAACGATGAGTAAAACAAACAAATCTTATGCTTCAGAACGTATGAAAAATAACAATCCAACTTTAAGGCCTGATGTGAGAGCGAAAATTTCAGAAAAAAGAAAAGGACGGTCTCCCTCACTTAGGTATGGTAATGGTTCTGGATTAACTGAACCACAAAAGAAAATGATTGAAGCACTATCCGATTACTTGCCTGTTGCAGAATATCCCATCCCGACTCACAAATCAAAATCAAGTGGCTACCCACAATGTTACAAACCAGATATCGCAATACCTAAATTAATGATAGCCATTGAAATTGATGGTGCAAGCCACCATTTACATTCAAGGAAGGCCGAGGATAAAAAGAAGGATACATTACTTGCAGAATTAGGATGGAGGGTTTTACGCTTCTGGAATAAAGAAGTGAACCAAAACCTTGATGCATGTATCGAAACAATTAGCCGGTTGATAGAGGGAGGTGATTGCTCTGAACTTAAGGCCTTATCAAGTTAAACTAGTCAATGACATAAGAGACTCCTACAAGGAAGGCTACAAGCGACCACTTTTAGTCCTTCCGTGTGGGGGTGGTTAGGTAAGTCAGTCATTATCGGATACATTGCTAAAATGTCAACTGATAAAGGAAACAGAGTTTTGTTTTTAGTTCATAGAAAAGAATTGTGCGATCAAATTGAAAACACTTTTCGAAGAGTTGGAGTAAATATGAAACTCTGCAAAATCGGGATGGTACAAACTATAACGCGAAGGCTGAAAAAAATAAGAGAACCACAACTAATTATTGTCGATGAGTGCCATCACATATTAAGCAATTCATATATACGAATCATAGAGCATTTTAGCAATTCTAAAGTTGTTGGTTTTAGTGCCACACCAACAAGATTAAACGGTGGCGGTTTAGGAGAAATTCACGACAAGCTCATCATTGGCGTCTCCGCAAAGTGGCTCATTGATAACTTTTTTCTAGCCCCATATGACTACTACGCTCCTTCGGTTGCCGACCTCACCGGGCTCCATGTTAAGGTCGGGGATTATGTCACCAAAGAGATCGAGGAACGGCTCATAAAGAAAAGCATCTTCGGAGATGTAATCGGGTACTACCGGCAGCTGGCCGATGGGAAACAGGCGATCTGCTACTGTGCCAGTATCGAGCACAGTGTGAAGACTGTCTCTTATAC
>JAOABT010000155.1 GCA_026418215.1 Clostridia bacterium
AAGGAAAAAGAAAACTCAACTTTTTCAGAGTATTCTGGTCGCTTTCCTGCTAAAGCAGGATTAGCCACCGCGGTCTGCTTGCAGACCTTAACATGTGGCTAACCAGCTCCTTACGAATACTTGCTGAAAAAGTTGAGTTCTTACAGACTCACATTCATTTCGAGAACGGTGTAGTCATAGGTGGAGAAAGGCAGGAAGCTGTTCCGGGCGGCACCGCGGAAGCCGGGGCCGAACATGTCATACACGTTTGATGAAATATTAAGCTCGGGAAGCCTTCCTAAAAGCCTATCGCCGTCAAAGAGCATAGCCAGCTGCACAGGAGTTGCATAATCTCCGCTCGGCGTGAAATCGCCGCCTGCTGCCATGAGCACCACGATACCCTTTTGACCGCCGAGAAGCTCCTTTAAGGTCTTGTCGCAGAGCTTGATAGAGGACCTTAGCAAAGCCGTCTGCGGAACACCGTCATAAGCAGCGGCGGCGCTTCCGGTAGGTGCATAGCCATATTTGCGGGCACTCTTTTTATCGCAGTAGGGGCTCATTAAGACACCATTTTCGATGAGATTAAAGGTGTAGTTTGTGTTCACGGTTCCCTCAGCATCAAAAAAGGGCACCATCAGCGTTTCTTCCGGGTTGAGATTCTGCCCAAAAGTGAAATTCTCGTTAAAGAGCTTCTGACCGAGCTTTCCCGAGAACAAAGAGCCACCCTGTGAAAAGACGTCTGCCTTTAAGTCAAGAACGAACTTATCGATGGGTGATTCCTCTGTCATAAACACAACCGGATAACGGCCATTACCGGGAAAGTCCACCTTTTCCCTGTAGGCGTTCAAAAACAGGTCAAACTCATCTAGAATAAGCTTACGATTATATTTCCGTTCCTTGAAATAAAGAGAACCATCAAAGACCGAGGTGGAAGTTTTTTCTTTAAAAATGATGCCCCCAAGAATGCTTCTGTCTCGATACTCCAGGCAAACACCGGCATCATTTCGCATTTCGGCTTGGAGCTCGGTGAGCGCCACCTTGTTGGAGAAAATAAATTCGGGCTGCCTGTCTCTAAGCGCTTGAAGGAGTTCTGTTATTTCGCTTACAAGGCTGGATGCCGGAATAATCTCTTGGCGCTTGTCAAGGCTCTGACAGATGTCCTTTTGGGGTTCTGCAGGATATTCTATCTTTTTATTGAGAGCCTCTTGGGCTTCTTGCAGAAGCTCGGCCTCCGAATACGCACCAATGGCCCCGGCAACGCCGATAAAGCCATTGTCATAAACCCTCTGGCTTGTCTTGGTGATATTCTTATTCCTCACCGACTCGATCTGGGAGTTGATGATATTAATGGTGGCATCGATAACCGTCGAACGGTATTGTTCCCTTATCATAGAAAACCTCCTTATTGAACCGTCATGTTCTTGACTCTGACATAAGGCCCGCCGAAGCCGACAGGCAGGGGGTATTGCTCCATCTTGCCGCAGCCGCCTGTAACAAAGGACAGGAGCTCTAGCTTATCGGATACACCATCGATTTCCGATAGGGTATCAAAGACAGTGCCGCTGATAACAGAGATATTCACAGGCTCTGTAACCTTACCGTTTTGAATGCGATAGGAAAGAGAGGGGGCAATGGTGAAGGTTGAAAGGCCCGAGCCATGCTTAATGGTTTCGACCAGGAAACCGTCCTCGACTTCCGAAATGAGCTGCTCAAGAGTTTTTTCACCGGGGAGGATATAGGTGGTTGTCATTCGGACAATGGGTTCATATTCAAAGTTCATGGCGCGCGCGTTCCCGGTAACCCCTTCTTCTAAAAGGGCCGCAGTTGATGCACTGTGAAGCCTTCCTGTAAGAATGCCGTCCTTGATAAGATAGGTTTTCTTCGCTTTGGTTCCCTCATCGTCATAGGGTGTATACCCGGAACCGCTCTCTAACCCGGAATCCACAATAGAAAGGATATCCGACCCTACCTTTTTTCCAAGGGCCCATTCACGCTTCATGGTTTCGTCACCCACCATAAAGTCAGATTCGCTCTTGTGTCCAAAGCTTTCGTGGGCGAAAACACCGGCAGCTTCAGGTGACAGAATGACAGTAAATTTTCCCGGTGAAACTGGCTTTGCATGATTCATAAAGTCCTGACATTTAGCAATAAAGGCCTTTAAAGCATCTGTATCATCAGGCAAGGCCTCAAAGGTGTTCATAACCTTGGAATATCGCTCGGCTAAACGCTTTTCGCCTTCTGAGAAAGACATTTGTATGGAAAAACCCGCTCGTTGCATATCGAAGGTCACATCGGCCCCCTTGCTCGTAACGATGTTAATAATCTTTTTAGCATCAATGTAAACGCTCTTCCACATTTTTATGGCGGGATATTCTGATAAAACAGGGAAGAAGGACTTAAGGAGGTTTTCTTTTTTCTCCTTATTGACATCTGATACGCTTTGGCTTGAGAATTGCAGGCATTCGTCACGGTTAACCTCAAAGGCCTTCACGATAGGGTGGTTGAGAATATCGGCGTTAGGTTTGCCTGCCTGACAGAGCTTGTCGATCTCTTCCTGAATATGATCTAAATCCGAAGTGGCCGAATAATACCACAGGGTGCCGTCAAAGACCCTTATGAATGCGGCTTTATATTTTCTTACCTTGGATTCATCGAGATTTCCGAGAGTATAAGAGATGTTGGTCTCGTAAACTTCCTCGGTTCGGACATCAATATAGAAACCTGGCTGGAATGTATACATAGTATCCTCCTTTTTTCTTTCATAAATCCATCTTAATCAAACAGACGCTTTTTGTAAACCTTTACCCGGGGGTTCTAAAAGTACCCAGTGGCTCTATAAATAATATAGGACAACGTTGCTCAGGTAAGGTAAGCTATGGAACCTTATCGGTATCGCTCTTATCCCTATCGAAGGAATCAGCAAAAGAAAAGCGCAAAAGGCCCTTTGGCGATTGCTTTGCTTCTCATATGTGCAGTAGCCGTATGGCTTCTTTATAAAGATAAGATCCTAAACTTCTTTACTACAAAAGTCGCCATACTATCTAAGAACGATACGCAGACATCCATTGATCCTCAAACGGAGGCTGAGGGGATTACGATCCGTTTAAACGGTAAGGATACCGTCATCCCGCAGGTTAATGACAGCACGGCAGCGGGGGATTCGGCTGCCATCCCACAGCTGTCCTTTGAGCGGGGCTCTACACTCGATATTATCTTGGCTAAGAAACCTGCTGTTTTCGATTTAGTCGTTTACAAAGATGATACTCAAGTTTTGACGACGCATGAACCAACGCTCACTGAAAGCCAGCTTCAGGGCGACGGAACATACCATTGTATCGTTGAAATGGGTGATGGAAATGATGCCGCTGCCATGAGAAGTTACTCCTTCACACTTGCAGCCGATTTTCCTCCCGAGCTTTTGGTATCCTCAACCGAAATAAAACCGGGAGAACTGCTGGTCATCTGCGCCAATAACCTCAATGAAGACCAGAACTTTAGTGTAGAAACAGAGTTCAACTTCAAGCCAAATTGTTTTAGTTACCAAAACAAGCGTGTGGTGCTGCTGCCTGTCAGCTACACAACGGAAGCGGAGAAGGTTTATCAGGTTAAGGTTTACATGGCGGGAGAAAGCTATTCCTATGCTGTCCGCGTTGATAATAAGGAATTTACCACTCAATATCTGACCATCGATAAGCAAGTGGCCGCAGCGACGCGGAATGAGAAAAGTGCCCAAGAGCTTGCAGACAAGGTAACGCCATTAAAGACTGTTTCTGATCCTGAGCCCTACTGGACAGGCAAGTTTATTCTGCCGGTTGAAGGCGGAAGAGTTTCAGAAGCCGATTTTGGCAAGCGTCGTTATGTCAATGACGCTCCAACGTCTTACCGCCATAATGGCCTTGATATTGGGCAGGACAAGGGAACCCCTGTGAAAGCCTCTAATAATGGGCGTGTTCTCCTGGCTGAATTCCTGACTGAAACCGGGAATACTGTTATTATCGAGCATGGCTTTGGCCTCAAAACCTGGTATTATCATATGGATGAGCTTAATGTGAAGGAAGGGGATTGGGTCAAGCAGGGAGATATGATTGGTAAAGTCGGTTCAACCGGTTTTTCAACAAGCCCTCATTTGCACTTTTCAGCATCGGTCAACCAGGTTTACATTAACCCAATCACCCTTATGCATGAGGGTGTTCCTCTCCTTAAGCAGGAAGAATGAGCGCTCTGGCAAATTTTATGCTTGACAAAAGGCCTGATTCTCCTTAGAATATATTTTGTCTTTAAAAGACATAAGCTTGGTGGGTATAGCTCCTGTCTCTTATACACATCT
>JAOABT010000218.1 GCA_026418215.1 Clostridia bacterium
AGATGTGTATAAGAGACAGGGTTAAGGATATATTAAAGTTTGCCAGTACCAATACTGTCAATGCAACAAGCAAGGATACCGCCAGACAGGACAGCAAGCCCGGAAGCCTGTAATACAGAATCATGAAAAGACACACCAGTATGAAGGATACAAGTCCTGCAGTAAGAGCAATGTTTAAGGCGCCCTGACCCAACTGAGCGCTGATGGAGTCTACGCTCACCGGCTCAAGCTTGCAAGGCAGCGCACCGAAGCGGATTCTGTCAGCCAGAGCCTTTGCAGATTCGTAGGTGAAATGTCCATATATCGTTGCTTCATTACTGGTAATGCGTTGCTCAACATTCGGAGCTGAAAGACAGATCTGATCCATGAAAATAGCAATTTTCTGGTTAACCAGACGTCCTGTAGCTTCTGAGAACTTATCAACACCTGAAGCTTTAAACTTTAATAAAACCCTGTAAGTACCATCCTGGTCCTGATAGCTTGAAGCAGTCTCAACATCCTGGCCGGTCAACACGATTTTACCAGAAGGTGTTAGTTGAGATTCTTCCAAACCAGCTTCTTCAGGCTTGACTTCCTGGAAAGTCAACTCACCGGTGCCTCCCAGCTCAGCAAGCGCTTTTCTGGGGTTATACTCCTTCTCATTTTGCGCCCAAGGAATATCAATAACGAGACGATTATTAGTAGAGTCGATGGTGATGGTTTTATCAAAACCGCGCTGAGCGTCAAGACGCTTTTCGATAATAGAACGGGCGCTGGCTAAGTCCTCGGAAACGTTTCGTCCTTGTGTTCCGTTAGGGTAAACTGGCTGCATGACAGCGCTGATACCACCACGAATGTCCGTACCGGTTCTTACATCATTGGCCCCTTTAATAATCCTTGAATTGACAGGTCCGATTCCTGTGTATGCCACCAGGCATAACAATGCAATAACAAGAATCAACGCAAATAATCTAAATGTCCTGTTATCGTTCATTTTGGAGCTGCCTCCTTCTCTTTCTCTTTTTTGACCACTTTAAGTATTATAAGACTTATAATATGACACAGTCAACAACAGACAGAAATTTGCTTATTTCCCGCTTTTATATGCGCGCGAAAGTCTGACATATTCCTCTGCATTTTTGATATTGGATTCGATTTGAGCCTCCGAGAGCTGCTTGACGACCTTCCCAGGCATTCCCAAAACCATGGAGCCGTCGGGAATTTCCGTATTAGGTGTCACAACAGCCCCCGCTCCGATGATACAGTTCTTGCCAATTTTGACGTTATCGAGAATAATTGCCCCCATCCCAATGAGGGAATTGTCACCGATGCTGCAGCTATGCAGAACGACGCGGTGTCCTATGGTAACATTTCTGCCGATCACAACCGGAATTCCCTCGGAGTTGTGAATGGAGGAAACATCCTGAACATTGCTGTTCTCACCGACTATAATCTGGGCGATATCTCCCCTCAACACGGCGTTGTCCCAAATACTTACGTTTTTCTCGAGAGCAACATCTCCAATAATCTGCGCACCTGGCGCAATATACACGGTTTCATCGATTTGAGGTGTTTTGCCTTCAAAGCTTCTGATCATGCTACACTCCTTTAGATAGCTGTTTTTGTGGTGTAAGAATCTGAACCAAAGAGTTAAGGAAGATCAATATTATGCACGCTAATCCTCTGACTCCTGAGACTTGATCCACAAAGCACATTCTACCCGTTTTTTCTCAAGCTCACAGCCGATGTCATAGGGTATTTTGATATCCTTGTTGAACTGCCAGGCGTTTGCGGCACAGCCGCCGCTGCAATAGAACTTGGCCCAGCAGGCATGACATTCGGGCTTGGTGTAGACGTTGGTTTCAACAAAGGTGTCGCGAACAGGATTGCCGTTTAAGCCATCAAAGATATTTCCCAGAAGGAATTCCTTCTGCCCTACAAACTGATGGCAGGGATAAAGCTCACCCTCAGGCGTAACAGCCAGATATTCGGTACCGGAGCCGCAGCCTCTTAAGCGCTTGGCAACGCAAGGTCCGCCCTCAAGATCCACCATAAAGTGGAAGAAGTTAAACCACT
>JAOABT010000244.1 GCA_026418215.1 Clostridia bacterium
GCGGGGCTATTGGGCGGCTAAACCTAAGATGAAGGAGTAATGCCAATTTATATGGAAAAGAAGACACCTATCGATACAAAAGCAATTGAAGGGCATATACGAGGCATCCTGAAAGCTCTTGGCGAGAATCCTGAAAGAGAAGGCCTAGTCGATACACCGGCCAGGGTCGCAAGAATGTTTGAAGAGGTTTTCAAAGGCATCGGGTATACCAATGATGAAATCGCGCATATGTTTGACACCACCTTTGAGGACGACATTGATGTCAGAGCCGATTCTCATGACATGGTCATGGTGCGGGATATTGAATGCTTCAGCTATTGCGAGCATCATTTGGCGCTCATGTACAATATGAAAATCAGTGTGGCCTATATTCCTAACGGAAAGATTATCGGCCTTAGTAAAATTGCCCGCATCGCAGATATGGTTTGCCGCCGCCTTCAGCTTCAGGAGCGCATTGGCAGTGATATTGCCGAGATTCTTAAAAAAGTGACCGAATCCGAAGATATAGCCGTTATCATTAAAGCCGACCACAGCTGCATGACAGCCAGAGGCATAAAAAAACCCGGTGCCAGTACACTCACCATGACACTCAGAGGGCGCTTCAACAGTGACAAAACCCTAAGCGACAGGCTGATGTCATTAACCGGAGCCGAGCCATGAACGAACAAAAACTTCGGGGGAGCGACATGAGAACGAGACTTGATGAGATGAATAACATGGTTAGAGTTGATAAGGTTCTGGAGAACAGCATATTCCGGCGTAATTTTAACTTGATGGCCATTAAAGAAAAAAAGAGAATCTACTGCAAGCACGGTATGACCCATCTTATTGATACAGCCCGTATTGCGTATATTCTGAGCCTCGAGAACAACCTGAATATCGCTAAAGATGTTATTTACGCAGCGGCGCTGCTTCATGATGTCGGTAAGATCGTTGAGTATACTGAAGGGGTGGAGCACAACGTTGTCGGTGCCGAACTTTGCGTTGAAATTCTGATGGAAGCGGGTTTCGAGGATTTTGAAATCGAAATGATCCGAAGGGCCATTTTAAAGCATAGGGATGCAAGTATCCGTAACGATCTTTCACTCACGGGCATTCTTTATAGGGCGGACAAGCTCTCGAGGCCTTGTCTCTATTGCAAGGCTGAGCCCAAATGCGACTGGAGTCCTGAAAAGAAGAATATGAGGGTTACTTATTAATCCTAATGGTTATAAGTATAAATATAAATGGCTTCTCTCTATATATTTTATTAAAACCGCTAGCCATGAACCGATATAATGCTGGAAGAGTTTAAAGCTTTCAAGGGTGATTATGAGAATAGGTAGCAGAGAGTTTATCGTAGGTCAAAGAACATTCATAATGGGGATTTTGAACACAACGCCAGACTCCTTTTCGGATGGCGGCCAGTTCAACAACCTCGATCAGGCTATTCAAAGAGCACGGCAGATGATTGAAGAAGGCGCAGATATACTTGATATCGGGGGTGAGTCTACCCGTCCTAACTATACTCCCATTGATATCGACGAAGAGCTAAGCAGGGTTATCCCCGTTATTCGGGCTATTCGATCCTTCCACGATATTCCTATTTCAATAGATACAACGAAGGCTGTTGTGGCAGAAGAAGCCTTAAAAGCAGGCGCAAACCTGATCAACGACGTTTGGGGCTTTAAGGCTGATCCCAAAATAGCAGCTGTAGCCGCAAAATATGATTGCCCCTGCTGCTTGATGCACAATAGGGATAACAAGGATTACACCGATCTCATCACTGATATGCTGTCTGACCTTAAGGAGAGCGTGACTATTGCTCAAAAGGCAGGTATAGGGCCTGAAAATATCATGATTGATCCCGGGATCGGCTTTGCAAAGACATACGAGCATAATCTCGAGGCATTGGCCAGAATGGAAG
>JAOABT010000305.1 GCA_026418215.1 Clostridia bacterium
GGGTGTCACCCAGCTCTCGCAAAGCGCCTTTTCCGGAACCGGGAAAGCAGTTATAAAAAAACAACGGATCCGGTCCCTGAGCCCCAAGACGATAAAGAGAGCGTTTTTTCATAACGCCCTCAAAAATTCTTCGACTCTCTATTCGTTCCAATACCGCATCGGATAAGAGAATATGTGTTAAAAAGTCTGCCATTCCGCGGTTCCTCTGTTAGCCCTTTTTACCGAATACATGAGGTCTTTCGCTGCTTAAGCCGAAATGGTACAGCAAGGCCTCAAGGATTCGTTCGGAGGCTTTCCCGTCGCCATAAGGATTGACGGCCTTGGCCATTTTCTCGTAGGCCTCGGCGTTATCCAAGAGGAGCCTGCCCTCACGGTAGATGGCCTCCTCTTCGATTCCGGCAAGCTTAACGGTTCCAGCCTTTACGGCCTCGGGGCGTTCAGTTTCCTTTCGGAGCACCAGAACAGGCTTTCCAAGAGCCGGAGCCTCTTCCTGAAGTCCGCCGGAATCGGTCATGATAATATAGGAGCGGGCCATGAGATTATGCATATCCTGAACGTTCAAGGGCTCGATGAGGTGAATGCGGTCATGACCTCCTAAAATTCTTGAAGCAGCCTCGCGCACAGCGGGATTTAAGTGGACGGGGTAAATGATATGAACGTCTGAAACGTCCTCTGCAAGCCTCCGAAGCGCCCTGAAGATGTTTTCAAAGGGCTCGCCGAGGTTCTCGCGCCTATGGGCGGTTACCGAAATAACGCGCTTGTTCTCAAAAGAAAAATCCTTCATGAAGGGGTCCGCAAAGGTGTAATTCTTAACAACAGTAGATGAAAGGGCATCAATAACCGTGTTGCCGGTTATAAATATACTCTCAAGAGCCGTATTCTCCCTCACAAGGTTGTCGAAATTAGAGCTTGTGGGCGCAAAATGCAGGTCTGCAATAACACCCGTCAGCCTTCTGTTGATCTCCTCGGGGTAGGGCGAATACTTGTCGTGGGTTCTTAAGCCCGCTTCCACGTGGCCGACCTTGACCTTGGCATAAAAAGCGGCAAGGGAGGCCGCAAAGGTCGTTGTGGTGTCGCCATGTACGAGCACAATGTCAGGCTTAGCCTCCTGAAAGACCTCATAGAGACCTTCTATGGCTCTGGAGGTGATATCAATAAGGGTCTGGCGATTTTGCATGATATTGAGGTCATAATCTGGCTTAATATCAAAAATCTCCAGAACCTGATCAAGCATTTGACGATGCTGCGCCGTAACGCATACGATTGACTGAACCTGCTGGGATTTTTCAAGCACCTTGACCAGCGGAGCCATTTTGATAGCCTCGGGTCGGGTTCCGAAAACGGTCATGACTTTTATCTTTTCCATACGCATCTCCTAGATTTGTTACTCTCAGGAATTCTTCTTCTCCCCCTGATTTTCGCCTTCCTGAGCCTTTTCTTCCTTCTTCTCACTCATAGCAGCCTCAAGCTGTGCGGCTTCAACAGCGCCGTCCTTAATGATTGAGGTATGGCGAATGCGCTCCTTATCCTCGGGTAGCTCATTGATCTCTGAAAGGTTGCGGGCGCCGCCGATACCGAACATGACCAAGATGATAAGCAAAATCAATGAAGGCAGGATGCCCTTATCCACTAACGCGATGGAAAAGAGGCCTAAGCCCGCACTTATAATATACAGGATAACGACCGACATACGGTGGCTGATGCCCATATCCAGCAAACGGTGGTGGATATGTCCGCGATCGGCTTCAGTAATGGGTTTCCCGTTTAGCAGCCTTCTTAAGATGGCAAAGGAGGTATCAAAAATCGGAAGACCCAAAACGAGGATTGGAATAGCTAAGGCCAGTGCAGTAACAGATTTGATCGTGCCTTCAATAGACAATGTCGCCAAGACAAAGCCAAGGAACGTTGAACCGGTGTCCCCCATAAAGATCTTGGCAGGATTGAAGTTGTAGGGCAGGAAGCCGAAAATGGCACCTACTAAAGATACCGCCAGAATGGCAATATCGTCCTGTCCGCGGATGACAGCCACAATAAACAAAGACAAGGCCGCAATTCCGGAAACCCCGGCCGCAAGACCGTCCAGCCCGTCAATAAAGTTAATGGCGTTGGTTACGCCCACAATCCACAGAACAGAAATCAGGAAAGCAAAAATATCGCCAAGGGCAATCATCATGCTGGGCACTGTTGCCACTGCCCCCTGGAAGGGTTTTGAAATGGCAATGATGCGTGTGCCTGTGGCAACGACAATGATTGCAGCCAGAAGCTGAACGGGGAACTTGATTTTGGCTTTCAAAGGCTTTATATCATCAATGATTCCCATTGTAATGATTATAATTGCCCCGACAAGAAGGCCGATGGTTTTAGGCTTGGCCAGGTAATTCAAAAAGAAAGACAAATCTTTTGTGGCAAAGCTGTAGAGCACCGCAAGCAAAAAGCCTGCAATAATGGCAAGTCCGCCCATCAAAGCCATTGGCTTTTTGTGAACCCGCCGATTATCCTTTGGGACATTCACGGCACCCGAATTGAAAGCAATCCGGCGTGCGATAGGCGTGGCAAAGAAAGCCACGATCAACGCAACCGCAAAAGCCACCAAATGGTGAAATTGTATGATAATCATATAAGCACCTCTGATCTATACTGAATGAACATGATTTTCTTGATATCCATCACGTAAAATGCCTCAAGTTGAGGCTTCACAAAGGTGAATATTGGGGAAGCTTCATTCAGTTATCTTAAGTAATACCGCGTCTCTTAAGGCCCTTCGTACTTTAAGACGCGGACTCCGGCTTCCTTCAGAAGCTCCATGGAGAGCTCATCCGGATAATCGCCTTTAAAAACAATTTTTGTGATGCCCGCATTGATAGCTAGCTTGGCACACATGACGCATGGCTGGGT
>JAOABT010000314.1 GCA_026418215.1 Clostridia bacterium
GCCCATACGCTTGGTCATGCGGCCATCCAGCGTCTCCTTTTATATATAGTAATCCCTTTTTATAAGAAAGTGCCTCCCCGGCGTCCTCATCAATGTCAAGAACGCCCACCTTGGCGCCTTCATCCATAAAGGCCTCGGCAATGGCTCTGTCGATACCTTTAGTGCTTCCTGTAATGAGTGCGCCCCTGCCTTCAAAACGATTCATTTGTTCTAACCTCCGCACCGACATTAAAATCCCAAAGACCTGGACAGACTATAGTGAAAATGCCCATGAAACGGCATCAAAATAACCTAAATCAAATATAAACCAACACATTGCATTTTAAAAACCTATCGAGTATAATGGGTATAATATTTTGGCGGGGACCTATAAAGTGTACAATGTATACATTATAAAAGCCTTAAAACAGTTTATTTAAGTGGAGGATGGATTATGGGTGACAAGTTCGAAAAGCTCGGATTGACCTTTGACGACGTGCTTTTGGTACCGCAGTATTCTAAGCTGCTTCCGAAGGATATCGATGTTTCAACCTACCTGACCAATGAGATTAAGCTGAACATTCCTCTTCTCAGCTCTGCAATGGATACGGTAACCGAATCAAGGCTGGCCATCGCCATCGCACGTGAGGGCGGCATCGGCATTATTCACAAGAACATGTCTATAGAACAGCAGGCAACGGAAGTCGATCGTGTCAAGCGCTCCGAGCACGGCGTCATCGTGGATCCCTTCTATCTCTCACCGGAACATACCATCGAGGACGCCAACGAACTCATGGCCAAATACAGAATCTCAGGTGTTCCCATTACCGAAAATGGTAAGCTCGTTGGAATCCTCACCAATCGTGACCTTCGTTTCTTAACCGATTACAGTGAAAAAATCGGACAAGTTATGACCAAGGACAATCTCGTTACAGCCCCTGTCGGCACCACCTTAAGCGAGGCCCAGGAAATCCTGCGCAAGCACAAGGTTGAAAAGCTCCCTCTTGTGGACGAAAAGGGCTATCTTAAAGGACTTATTACCATTAAGGATATTGAAAAAACCATCCAATACCCCAATTCAGCCAAGGATAAGAGAGGCAGACTCTTGGTCGGCGCAGCAGTCGGCGTTACCGCCGATATGATGGATCGTGTGGATGCTCTGGTTAACTCAAGTGTTGACGTTCTTGTTCTCGATTCAGCACATGGTCATTCTCAGAATATCTTAAACGGCGTAACAGCCATCAAGAAGGCTTATCCTCATATTCAGGTCATTGCAGGAAACGTTGCAACGGCCGAGGGGACAAGAGATCTTATCAAGGCAGGCGCCGACGCCGTAAAGGTTGGTATCGGGCCCGGCTCCATCTGCACCACCCGTGTTGTTGCCGGTATCGGTGTTCCTCAGATCACAGCCATCTATGATTGCTCCGAAGAAGCCAAGAAATACAATATTCCAATAATTGCAGACGGCGGAATCAAATACAGCGGCGATATTCCGAAGGCCATTGCCTCCGGCGCCAGCGCCGTTATGATTGGTAACCTGTTTGCAGGAACAGAGGAAAGCCCAGGAGAATCTGAGATCTATCAGGGCAGACGCTTCAAGGTTTACCGCGGCATGGGCTCCTTGGGGGCCATGCAAAAGGGCAGCAAGGACCGTTACTTCCAGGAAGGCACCACCAAGCTTGTGCCCGAGGGTGTTGAAGGTCGCGTAGCCTACAAGGGCCCGCTCTCTGAGACAGTCTTCCAGCTGGTTGAAGGCCTTAAGCACTCCATGGGCTACTGTGGCACCCAGAGCATTGAGGAGCTCAAGAACAATGCGAAGTTTATCCGCATTACGAGCGCCGGCTTGAAGGAAAGCCATCCTCACGATATCTATATTACCAAGGAAGCGCCTAACTACAGCACCCAGGTTTAAACCCGGGAAATGGCCACCAATAGACGATCAAGCCTATAAGTCCGGACTTTTTGCAAGTCCGGACTTTTTTGTATCTATCAACGCTTAAGTTTTTGGGGAATACCATACGATAATTCAGCTTCTTGTCTTTTATACACTCACATTTTGGGGCGGTTACATGTGCACCCTGCTCCTTTTTTTCTATAGGAAGGCTTTTCGTGTATAGGCGCTAAACACAATCACCATCACTTGATTAAAAAAATGGTCTCAATAGGGAACAACCCCCGTATGATGTAGCAGGAATCCAGAGCGTGGAGACAGAATGAATATAGGACTTATTCTGCCGGCCAAACCCCGAAATCGGAAAAGGAATTATTTTATAAAGTTATCCGAGGCAATCGGCGCACTCTTTTTTACCTCTGCTGTTATTGATTGCAGCCGGATTGAGCTGCAGGACGGCGTGAACCTGTTCGTTTTAGGCATTCCGTGCGAGGAGGACAGAATAGGCCTTGAAGGCATAAGAAGAAGAATTAAAAACAGGCTCGACAAGCTCTTTGAAGAAAACAGCGTTTGGCCCATTATTGAGCATCCTGATGTTAAGGGAACGTATAACCCCCAGCCTATTGACCCAGAAGCTTCTATTCGTGAGGCAGCACTCAAGCGGTTTCCGGAACTGCTGAAGTTACTACATGGCGTGGGCAACCTAAGTGCCAAGGAGATTCTGATTACCGGAGAGTCTTCCTATCTTGAAATGGCGATTTCGAAGCTTTTCATGAATGTGAAATATCTCAATATCCTCCTTCCTGAAGGGCACCGCGAGCCGGATGAAGCTGAGATGGCCTTTTTGGAGACGGGTATTCCCATACATATGACAACTGATCCGGATGTCTTAAAAAGGGTGGTGGTATGGCTCCGTTTTCCCGGGGATGATGAAGGCTTCGATCTTTTGCCTGAAACCTATAAGGGGATCATCATTGACCTCGGCGCTCTTAAAATCATCGACACAAAAAACAAAAAAATATTCAACATCGTGCTAGAATTTTCAGACAGATTCAAGAGAAAAATAGGACACAGTATCCTTGAGATGTGGAACAAGGGTGACTTGGAAAACATGGTTGCCATGGTATGCGCGAACGCTTGGGACATCAGCGTTACAGAGGCTTCGCTGAGGCTCGGAATGCGCCTGTCTTTTAAATCTTGACACAGGAAAAGCCGTACTCTATAATGAAACGTAATGCTAAATAATAGGATAAGGTATCACCGTCAACAGGGGGCACGGAATACTAAAAAGGGGAGAATAAAATGAGTAATAAAGAAGTCCTTCTTACTTATGAAGGTCTTAAAAAGCTCGAAGAGGAATTAGAATACCTCAAAGGGGAAAAAAGAAAAGAAATTGCAGAGAGAATCAAACAGGCGCTTGCTTTCGGAGATATTTCCGAAAACTCAGAATATGATGATGCCAAAAACGAACAAGCCCAGAATGAAGTCCGCATCATGCAGCTTGATGCCATGCTGAAGCATGCCACTGTCATTGATGAGGATGAAGTCGATACAAAGGTTGTTAATTTGGGCGCACATGTCAGAATCCGTGAGCTCAAGTCCAAGGATGAATTTGACTACCAGATCGTGGGATCTACCGAGGCTAATCCCGCCTTGTCAAGAATCTCCAATGAATCACCTGTCGGAAGGGCACTTTTGGGCCACAAGGTAGGCGAAACCGTCGACATTGAAGTCCCCGGCGGAAAGATCAAATACAAGATCGTAGATATTCACAAGTAAATTCAAAGGTGCTTGTTTGTAGCCTTAAAGTAATGTATAATAATGTTTCGATACAATCAACAGTTTACATCAAAAATGTAAACTGTTTTCTTTTAGGCCATAATAAAGGCAGATCACAAGCCTTTTAGCTTTTATTTTGGCGATGAGAGTCTTTAGGAGGATGCACATGTCGGAAATAATCGAAAACAATGGCGAACAACTTGATCTGAACGAGATTCTGCAGGTAAGGCGCAACAAGCTTGCCGAGCTCCAGCAGCAGGGCAAGGACCCGTTCAAGATCGTGAAATATGATGTCACTCATTCCACACAGGATATCCTTTCTAATTTTGAAGCCCTGGAAGGCCAAAAGGTTTCTCTGGCCGGAAGACTGATGAGCAAGCGTGGCATGGGAAAATCCTCTTTCTGTGATATTCAGGACCGCGACGGCCGTATTCAGCTCTACGTCAAAATCAACGATGTGGGCGAAGAGGCTTACGAAGAGTTCAAGAGGCTCGATTTGGGCGATCTCATCGGCGTTTCTGGCCTTGTCTTCAAAACACGCATGGGCGAGATTTCCATACATGTAGAAGCTTATACGCTTCTGTCAAAGTCCTTAAGACCGCTTCCTGAGAAGTTCCATGGCCTTAAGGACCCCGATACCCGCTACCGCCAAAGATATCTGGACCTCATTGCAAACCCCGAGGTTCGGAAGACCTTTATTACACGCAGCAAAATCATTTCGGCCATCCGCCGTTATCTGGATGCCAGAGGCTTTTTGGAGGTTGACACCC
>JAOABT010000433.1 GCA_026418215.1 Clostridia bacterium
AAAAGGGTGAGGAAGAGAAAAAAGAAAAGGGCGAGGAAACGAAATGAACTGAATCGCAGCCTTAAGGAATATTTCTTAAGCGCTTGTTTGGTTTTAGTGATCAAGCCGAATCTTCTCTGATCTCCCGTTGTTTCAACGATAAACTGTCGTTCCAAGAGACTATCCACCGGAGTTTGCTTGAAATGCACTGTATTGTCCGATGACATGCGTGCATAATGGGAGCATATCGATTATGTAAAATGATACAAAAAACCCATAGTTTTTTAGCATAAAGCTTATGCAAACTTTTCTTGTCAAACCTATGGCTCTAAGTTATAATTTAAGATAGTAAACGCGCGTTCACATTTGAGGGGACCGCCAGAAGGATAAACTATGAAAAGCGAAGAGATTGCAAAAATTGCCGGGGTATCCAGAAGCACCGTTTCAAGAGTTATCAATAACTATTCCAACGTACCAGAGGAGACCCGGGAAAAAGTGATGAAGGTGATCCAGGAATACCACTACGAGCCGAATACCTCCGCAAGGGTATTGGCGGGCAAGGGAACGGATACCATCGGCCTTTTTCTTTTTAGTGTTCATGATAAAAGGAACCCCTTCCGCGTTTACGGTAACAGCTATTTTGGGCCTTTTGTAGACGCCGTCGTTGACACCGGTAACTATAAAGGCTACTACATCATGGTTCACACTATTTATGATCCTTCCGAATGCTGGCGCATACGCCAGACCTTTTCACAAAAGCGTATCGACGCAGGTATTATCATCGGTACAGAGCGCAACAAGGAAATTGAAGCCATCATTTCGGACACAACATATCCGTTGGCCATTGTAGATTATGACCCCGATGAGGTCAAAAAGCTTATGCCCAAGGATGCCAAGATGGTTGTGGTCAACTCCGATGACAGAAAAGGCATGAGTGCCTGCGTAGACTATCTTGTATCACTGGGACATAAACAAATAGGCCTATTAGAAGGACGGGACACCACATACTCGGGTTTTTTACGAAAGGACGAATTTCAAAAACGCATCCGCCACCATGGTCTTTCTTTGGAGAAGGAATTTATCCTAAAGGGCGAGTTTATCCGCTCCAGCACTGAGGCTGCGGTGAAAAAGCTGATCAAAGCTAAAAAGCTTCCGACAGCCATCATCGCCTGCAATGACCAAATGGCCATTAGTGCCATGGAAGTATTCAAACAGCACGGTATCAGGGTTCCTGACGATGTTTCTATCATTGGCTATGATGATTCTCCTGCGGCCACGGTGATACGCCCATCCCTTACGACGGTTCGTATTCCTTTCTTCCACATGGCCCAGACAGCCATTGAATCCCTTTCCGATATACTTGAGAGTAAAGAAACGGGGCTTCAAACCCTGCAATTGGACGTCGAGCTTGTAATCAGAGAATCCTGCAAAAAGAGAACGTAATACGTATCAGGAGGTACCTTTATGAAATATGGCTATTTTGATGACATGCATAAGGAATATGTCATCCAGACACCCCGGACGCCTTACCCTTGGATCAATTATTTAGGCAACGAGCAGTTTTTTGGATTGATCTCCAACACCTCAGGAGGGTACTGCTTTTATAGGGATGCACGCTTAAGAAGGCTTACGCGCTACCGTTATAACAACATTCCTGTCGACAACGGCGGACGTTATTTCTACATAAATGACGATGGCGACGTCTGGACACCCGGCTGGATGCCCGTCAAGAAAGAGCTCGATGGCTATGAATGCCGCCATGGTCTGGGTTACACCAAGATCACCGGTGAAAGAAACGGAATTTCAGTAGATCAGCTTTCGTTTATCCCCCTAAAATACAATGGAGAGGTGCATCAGCTCACCATCCGCAACAAGTCTGACAAAGAGAAAAATATCAAGCTGTTTTCCTTCATTGAGTGGTGCTTGTGGAATGCTTACGATGACATGACGAATTTCCAGCGCAACTTCTCAACCGGTGAAGTAGAAATTGACGGATCAGCCATCTACCACAAAACCGAGTATAGAGAGCGCAGAAACCATTATGCCTTCTTCTGGGCTAATACTCAAATTGATGGCTTTGATACTGACAGAGAGTCGTTTATTGGCTTATATAACGGTTTTGATACTCCTAAAGCGGTTTTGGACGGAAAGCCCAAAAACTCGGTGGCCAGCGGCTGGCAGCCCGTAGCCTCCCACTACTTTGATTTGAAGCTGCAAGCAGGCGAAGAAAAGACCATCATCTTCGTATTGGGTTATGTTGAAAATCCCGACGAGGAAAAATGGGAAGCGTTGAATGTCATCAATAAGCAGCCGGCGAAGCAGATGCAGGAGAGGTTTAAGACACCTGAACAGGTACAGCAGGCTGTTCTTGAGCTCCAAAGCTATTGGGAGGGACTCTTGTCGGTTTATATGCTGGAAAGCAATGATGACCGCCTCAACCGTATGGTCAATATCTGGAATCCCTATCAGTGCATGGTCACCTTCAATATGTCCAGAAGCGCCTCTTATTTTGAATCCGGCATTGGGCGCGGTATGGGCTTCAGGGATTCCAACCAGGACTTGCTGGGTTTTGTGCATCAAATTCCCGAAAGAGCACGTGAAAGGATTCTGGACATTGCCGCCACCCAGTTCCCGGATGGCGGCTGTTACCACCAATATCAGCCGCTTACCAAAAAGGGAAACAACGATATTGGCGGCGGCTTCAACGATGACCCGCTGTGGCTCATTTTGGGAACAGCCGCGTACATTAAGGAGACCGGCGACTATGGCATATTGGACGAACTGGTTCCCTTCGATTGCAACCCCAACAATACGGCTACCCTGCTGGAACATCTGAAACGCTCCTTCCATCATGTGCCTGAAAATCTGGGGCCTCATGGGCTCCCGCTTATCGGGCGGGCTGACTGGAACGACTGCCTCAACCTGAATTGCTTCTCGGTAACTCCCGACGAGTCCTTCCAAACCTATGGAGACCCTGATGGCCGCGTAGCCGAGAGTGTATTTATTGCGGGCATGTTCGTCTTTATAGGACCTGAGTATGCCAAGCTCATGCGTTTTAAGGGCTTGGGGCTGTCTCTTATACACATCT
>JAOABT010000424.1 GCA_026418215.1 Clostridia bacterium
ACCGGCTGCGGCAACTGCGCCGATGTATGTCCCGCAAAGGGCAAGGCCCTTATTATGAAGGATGCCGAGCACGAAATCATCGCCGAGTCAGAAAACTGGGAGTTTGCCATGACCGTGAAGGACAAGCAGGGCCTGATGGACCCCAAAACCATCAAGGGAAGCCAGCTTGTACGCCCGCTGCTGGAGTTCAACGGCGCCTGCCCGGGCTGCGGCGAAACGCCTTATGTCAAGCTCCTGACACAGCTCTTTGGTGACCGCATGATGATCGCCAACGCCACGGGCTGCTCCTCCATCTGGGGTGCCAGCGCACCGTCCATGGCCTACAGCACCAATGCCGAAGGCAAGGGACCGGCTTGGGCCAACTCGCTGTTCGAGGATAACGCGGAATTCGGCTACGGCATGTATCTGGGCGCCAAGCAGATTCGCGAAAAGCTGGCGCTTCTCATGAAACAGGCGTTGGAGCTCAATATCCGCGATGATATTAAGGATGCTCTCAGAAAATGGCTGGATGCCAAGGATGACGGAGAAGGCTCGAAAGCCGCCACCAATGCTATTTTTGAGTCTCTTAGGGGCTTAGATGTAAATTCTATTCCGATTCTCAAGGATATCATGGAACGAAAAGATTACCTCATCAAACGGTCGGTATGGATTCTGGGCGGCGACGGCTGGGCCTACGACATCGGCTATGGCGGCGTCGACCAGGTGCTCTCAACGGGGGATGACATCAACCTGTTCGTCATGGACACCGAAATCTATTCCAATACCGGCGGTCAGGCCTCCAAGTCTACACCAACCTCTGCTGTGGCTAAGTTTGCGGCAGCCGGAAAAAAGGTGCGTAAAAAGGATTTGGGCATGATGGCCATGAGCTATGGCTACGTCTATGTTGCGCAAATCGCCATGGGCGCCAATATGAACCATACCGTCAAGGTCCTGGCTGAAGCTGAGAACTACAAGGGACCCTCTCTCATCATTGCTTATTCACCTTGCATCAGCCATGGCATTAAGAGCGGCATGGGAACAAGTATCTTTGAGGAAAAGCGGGCGGTTGAAGCCGGTTATTGGCACTTATACCGCTACAACCCGATGCTTAAGGAAGAGGGCAAAAATCCGTTCATCCTAGAATCCAAGGAACCCACCGGATCTTATAAGGAATTCATCCAGAACGAGGTACGTTACTCTTCACTCAAGACCGTCTTCCCGGATATCGCCGACAAGATGTTCGATGTCGCCGAGGAGCACGCGAAAGAACGCTACAACACCTACCGCAGAATGGCCGACCAAAGCTTCGGCCCGCAATAAACATCATGAAGCAAGAAGACCTGGCAGGCAACCTGGCAGGTCTTTTAAGCCGATGAACATGAAAAGGGTGCCCTGCAATTTGCGGAACACCCTTTCAGTTACTTTTCATTATTATCAACATGCTTTTTTGCATTTCGCACCTGGAATTCACTGGGCATGGTGACATTGGAAACGTCCTTGGTTTTCTCAATATTGGCCCAGGCCGCGGTATCATGCTTTTCAATGGGCATTGCCATGTTTTTTTCCTTGTATCTGTTATCTGCCATCGTCTTCTCCTCGCTTTTACCGAAATGATGCTTTTCTCATCCTGCCCAAGATTATTCCGGAGTATTCATGGGCGTTATGATTTAAAAAACATTGAATTGGGCGGGTGTCTTTCAGAAGGCCATTTAAACATATCATGGAAGAAAGGAATTGATAAAATTGTCATATTCCTGTACGAACCAGCACGATAGACGATCCCTACTTCTATGTGGTATCATCGGATATAGCAGGAAATTCCTAGTAAGCATGAGGATTTCAAAGGTCAAGTTAAGGCGGGGTTATGGTATGGCTTCAGAAATCAGCTCTAATGATAAAATTGAGGGACTTTACAGCTACTATGCGTTTATAAGCTACAGCCACCAGGATGAAAAATGGGCCCGATGGCTTCAAAACCAGCTTGAAAATTATCGCTTGCCCTCACTTATCCGAAACGAGGAAGAATCGCTTCCAAAGGCCATACGCCCGGTTTTTCGCGATAAAACCGATCTTTCCACGGGCACTGTCATCGGTGCCTTAAGAAAAGAGCTGGAAAGCTCCAAGTATCTAATTGTTATTTGCTCCCCCAAGTCCCAGAAATCCGAATGGGTCAACAAGGAAATCGAGCATTTCATCAGTCTTAATCGCGGTGGTGCCATCATCCCCTTCATTGTAGAGGGGGAGCCCAATTCGCCCGACCCTTCAAAGGAATGCTTTCCGCCCGCTATTCGAAACGCTTCTGAACAGCTTCTGGGTGTCAGCGTCCTCGAGCTTGGCAAGCAGGATGCCCTGCTGAGAGTCATTTCAGGACTTTTAAACATCAAGTTCGACAAGCTTAAAAAACGCGATGTCCTCAGGAGAAAACGCCGTGCCATCATCAATTCGGTCCTTGCCTTTCTGCTTGCAGCCTTCGTCATAGGCGGCTCCTATGGCGCGTGGTACTACTGGATTCCCCACACCAGCTATTATACGGATTATGTTTTGAAGTACGGTGTACCTGTGGGGCTGTTTCCGCTTAACGAAAGCCAGGTGCGTGCAAGATCCTCCAGCTATGCCATCACCACCAAAGGGGGCAAAGTGCGGGAGCTCGTACATATCAACTCAGCCAAGCTTCCCGTTCCCCATGTTGATTCTGAGCTTATCGACAGGCCCATGATCGCCCGTTATTATTATCAGGATAACGGCAAAATCGCCAGTGTCGAATATCTCGACCGTAATGGAAAGGTCCTTGTCAACAACGCCTACACTGATAACCTTTCGGCCATTGATTTCCAGCAAAGTAAGAACAATGATTCGCTTATTACCCTTTCAGCTCAGGTGACCAGTTTGGAATCGGGGATGCTGGACACCGCTCAGGCCTCAGGCCCCAGAAGCGATATTACGCGTTATGCCTTAAAATATGATGCCAACGGTTTTGTCACAAGAGTCATGTTTATGCGCAGCAGCCGCGACCCGGCTCTTGACGCCGATGGCGTGGCCGGCATGGCCTATGAACTCGATAAGCTTGGCCGGATCGTAACGGTCACCTATCTTGATAAGAACGGAAACCCGTATTCCACCCATCTTAAGGTGGCCGGTAAGCGCTACACCTATGATGCGCACGGCAACAGCATTAAAACCCAGTACGTGGACCTTGAAGGGAACCCTGTTATGAATTCCGACGGCTGGGCTACCATTGAAAACGTTTACGATAACAATGGAAACTGTGTTCTGGAGACCAACCTCAACGCAAAGGGCGAGGTTGCACCCATGAAAAACGGAGTTTCCATTGTTGAGAGCCGTTATGACAAAAGGGGCAATCTGATTGAGGTTCACAACCTGAATGCCGATAAAAGGCCCATTATGCATAAGGACGGGTATTCAAGCACTAAAATCGAGTATGACAAGGACGGCAACATCACACGCTATTACATGTTTGATACAGAGGGAAATCCCGTCATGCTTAAGGAAGGCTATTCGGGTTACACGGCTAAATACGATGCCAAGGGCAATGTGATTCATTTCGAGAGCCTTGGTCTCGACGGACAGCCCTGCATGACGACCTATGGCTACTCCAAGTGTGACCAGAGCTTTGATGACCGCGGAAATCTTCTAAAGGCCACCTTCTATGATATAGAAGGCAAGCCCGTTTTGACTAAATGGGGCTATGCCGGCATTATTTCTGAGTATGATGAGTCCAATCACATAACGCGCCAGGTTTTCCTTGACGCAAACGGCGATCCGGTGACAGGCCAGGGAGGTTATTCCATCTGGACGGCCAAATATGATGACAGAGGCAACGTCATCTATCAGGAGTACTTTGACGGCAAGGGCAATCCCGTATATTACGAGGGCAAGTATTCCAAGGTTGGCTCCCAATATGACAGCAACGGTAATCTAAAGGAAATGAGCTATTTCGGAAGCGACGGTAAGCCCGTTCTAACCGATAATGGTGTCGCAACCATTCGTTATGAATATGACGAGCATGGCAACGAAATAAGCGGCAGCTATTTCGATACCGAGGGTAACCCCGTATTGTCCAAGGACGGCTACGCTCGTTGGGAGCAGCAATACGATGAACGCGGCAATGTTACCGAGATAATCTATTATAATACTGAGCAACAGCCCGTTATCACCAACAGCGGTTATGCCCGCTGGACAGCTAAATATGACAGTAAGGACAACCGTATTGAGACAGCCTACTTTACCCTGGGCCAGGATTTCAAGCTCCTTGACACGGCCTATTTAAAGATCGAAAACCAATATGATGATTACGGCAATGAGCTGCTGCAGGCTTATTATGACGGTGCCGGTAACCCCATCCATTACCAGGAGGATTATTCCAAGGTTAAGTGGCAATATGACGATCATGGAAATGCCACCGATGTGACCTATTTTGACACAGAGGGCAAGCCCCTGCTGTGTAAAGACGGGTATTTCAGGTGGAAAAAGAAGTTCGACGATGTGGGTAATCTCGTTGAAGAGAGCTTTTATGATATAGACAACAAGCCTGTCCTCTATTCAGGCTTCAACTATTTCAAGCATACTGCAAAATTCGATACCAACGGTAACGTCACTGAGGATGCCTATTATGGCATGGACGGAGAGCTGATTCTTAACGGGAGCGGCTATGCAAAGCTTACAACAGCCTATGATGCACGAGGCAATGAGAGCCAGCGCAATTATTACGGTGTAGACGGCCAACCCATCGCCGACACCTATGGCATATCCAAATACGTCATGGAATATGATGAGCATGGCAATATGACGGCTTGCCAATTCTACGGGACAGACAACAAGC
>JAOABT010000446.1 GCA_026418215.1 Clostridia bacterium
TCTCGTGGGCTCGGAGATGTGTATAAGAGACAGGTATCAGGAGGGGCTGATTCTGTTTGCCTTTTGAAGGTTTTGAAGGACCTGTCCGAAACCTATAATCTTACATTAACTGCCGTCCACGTTCATCACGGCCTTCGGGGAGTAGAAGCAGACGAGGATGAAGCCTTTGTGAAAAGCCTTTGTAATGAATGGGCAATTCCTTTTCGAGCCTATCATGAGGATGTGAAGAAACAAAGCGACGAGCTGGGCCTCTCTCTTGAGGAGGCTGGTCGTCAAGCCCGCTATCGGATATTCCATGAGGTCCTGGAGGAGCTCGGAGCACAAGCGGTAGCTGTCGCCCACCATTCTGACGACCAGGCCGAAACCGTCATGATGAACATTCTCCGTGGAGCCGGTATTGATGGCCTTCGGGGCATGGAGCCCAAGCAGGGTGAGGTGATACGCCCTCTTTTAGGCGTTACGCGGCATCAGATCCTGGCCTACTTGGAAGCTGAGGGAATTCCTTTCAGGACGGACAGTAGCAACCTTTCTGTGGAGTATACAAGAAACCGTGTCCGGAACAAGCTTTTTCCTGAGTTAAAGACAGAATTTTCCATAGATCCCGTAGAAGCGCTTTTAAGGCTTTCAAGAAACGCCCGCGACGATGCCGATTACCTTGAGCGAGACGCCGGGAAAGCCTTTGAACAAATATTAGTCCGCCTCGAGCCGGAAAGTATAACGCTTTCGTTATCAGGACTAAAAAGCGGTCATCAGGCTATTGTGAAAAGGATAATAAGACTGACATGGGAAAAGCTAAGAAAGAGCCGTAAGAATCTGGAGAGCAATCATGTGGATAGTGTTCTCAAGCTCATTTATGACGGAAGGACCGGCAGCATGGCTGATCTTCCCGGGGGATTCCTGGCAAAGCGCTCCTATGATGAGCTTATTTTTCAAAAAAAACAACCCTTTAAAAAGCAAAGCTTTAATTATAATGTAAGCTTAACTGGAGAAACCTATATCGAGGAGATCGGGGGCATTCTCAAGGCAGAAATACTGGAGGGTCACGATGCTTTAGCAACATACGGCGTCCCTGAGAAAATCAAGGAAAGCTCAACGAGGCAATTTTTTGATTTTTCCAAGGTAGAAAGTGGAATAAATATAAGGAGCAGATGCGAAGGGGATAAAATTCGCCCCACACGCGGAAGCGGAGAGAAAAAGCTTAAGGATTATTTCATTGATCAAAAGGTTCCGGCCTCGAAGCGGGACAAGCTTCCCCTTATTGCCAAGGGGGAGGATATTGTTTGGGTGATTGGCATGCGAACCTCTGAAAAATACAAAGCCACAACCGACACAAAAAAGATATTGGTTCTCACGTGGCAGGACCATCATGATGGAGGAGTACAACAATGGTAAAGATGAATGTTTTAGTGGGAAGAGACGAGCTTAAGGCCAAGACAAAGGAACTGGCCGACAGGATAAACAGGGATTATGAAGGGAAGGACCTCTTGCTGGTTGGTGTCTTAAAGGGCGGCTTCATGTTCTTATCCGACCTGTGCAGAGAGCTCACCATCCCTGTCAGCATAGATTTTATTTCGGTCAGCAGCTACGGAAACTCTACAGTTTCATCAGGCGTCGTGAGAATTTTAAAGGATATTGACTATGACATCACAGGAAAGCATGTTCTTATCGTTGAGGATCTTATCGATACCGGATTGACGCTTACATACCTGAAGGACCTTTTTGCTGCAAAACATTGCGCAAGCGTGAAGCTCTGCACCATCATGGACAAGCCATCACGAAGAAAAGTGAATTTGGAAGTGGATTATCAGGGCATAATAATTCCCGATAAGTTTGTTATCGGCTATGGCCTTGACTACGCGGAAAAGTATCGTAACCTGCCTGATGTATGCGTTGTAGAGGAAATATAAGGTTGTTTTTTGATATTGAGTATGTTACGATAATAGAATAATTTAGAATGGCCGAATTATCTTTATATAGAAAAAGTACCCAGGCCTTCACAGGAGGTTGAATTTATTGAAGAATGTAAGGGGCTTCAGCTTTTACGTCATCATATTTGTAATCATGGCCCTCGTCATTATGATGTACAACAACATCAGCAATCCCACTGATATGCGTTATTCCGATTTTCGCCATGAGCTGGATGCCGGCAACGTTAAGAGCGTTCTCGTTCGCAGTCTCCAAGCTGAGGTCGTCCTTTCAAAGGGTTCGGGTAACTATGCGGCAGACTATCGCTACAGTGTGAGCTTCCTATCGCAGGACGAGTTTATTAGAATTCTTGACCAATCCATCGATCAGGGAAAGCTCGCAAGTCTTGAGTTTGAGAAGAAATCCACACCGCCATGGTGGCTCGAAATGCTTCCCATGTTCGCAATGGTTATTCTTTTCGTATTCTTCTGGATTTTCTTTATCCAGCAGTCCCAGGGCGGCGGCAACCGTGTTATGTCCTTCGGAAAGAGCCGTGCGCGTATGGCCAATGAAGACGCCAAAATGAAGGTGCGATTCAACGACGTGGCCGGTGCGGATGAAGAAAAGGAAGAGCTCGAGGAAATCGTTGAGTTCTTAAAGGAACCCAAGAAGTACGTAGAGCTTGGTGCAAGGATTCCTAAGGGCGTATTGCTCGTAGGCCCTCCCGGTACCGGTAAAACCCTTTTGGCAAAAGCTGTCGCCGGGGAAGCAGGAACTCCCTTCTTCTCCATCAGCGGTTCCGACTTCGTAGAAATGTTCGTCGGTGTCGGTGCGTCCCGTGTGCGTGACCTTTTTGAGCAGGCCAAGAAAAATGCGCCCTGTATCGTATTCATTGATGAAATAGATGCTGTGGGGCGTCACAGAGGCGCAGGCCTCGGCGGCGGCCACGATGAGCGTGAACAGACCCTTAACCAGCTCCTTGTCGAGATGGACGGTTTCGGTGTCAATGAAGGCGTTATCATTCTCGCAGCAACCAACAGACCTGATATCCTCGACCCGGCTCTTATGCGTCCCGGTCGTTTCGACAGACAGGTTGTGGTCAGTTACCCCGATATCAAGGGTCGTGAGGCCATCTTGAAGGTTCACTCCAAGAATAAGCCCTTAGGTCCCGATGTTGATTTGAAAGACATCGCCAAGACCACCCCGGGCTTTACCGGAGCCGATCTTGAGAACCTCTTGAATGAAGCGGCACTTCTGGCGGCTCGAAAGAACCGCAAGGAAGTGACCATGACAGAAGTGAAGGAAGCCAACTATAAGGTGATGATGGGGCCTGAAAAGAAGAGCCGAGTTATCAGCGACAAGGAAAGACGCCTTACCGCTTATCACGAAGCCGGTCACGCCATCGCCGTGCGTGTGGTTTCCACAACCGTCAAGGTCGACCGCGTTACCATTATTCCTTCAGGCAGAGCAGGTGGGTTTACCTCCTACAAGCCTGATGAGGATCGCCAGTATACCACCAAGGCACAGCTTATCGAGCAGATCGTGGTGGCACTCGGTGGCAGAGCGGCGGAGGACCTTGTTCTCGGAGAAATCAGCACCGGTGCTTCAAGCGATTTAAAGAGTGCCAATGGTATTGCCCGCAACATGATTACCAAGTACGGTATGAGCGAAGAGCTCTCCAATATGGTCTTTGGCGATGAAAACGACGAGGTCTTCCTCGGCAAGAGCTACGGGCACACCCGTAACTACAGCGAAGAGGTTCAGGCCAAGATTGATATCGAAATCAAGCGCATCATAGATACAGCCTATGACCGTGTCAAGGGCATTCTCACCGAGCATCGCAAGAACCTCGACGATATCAGCCAGGCTCTCTTAGATAAGGAACGCCTCGAGGCCGACGAGTTCGAGGACATCTTCAAGAACGGCTATAACCCTAACCCTGTCAATGTTTAAGCGTTAAGTTATAATGTATGAATGAGGTAGCTGCTTTGAAAAAAGCAGCTATCTTTGTATTCCAGAAGTATGGCTGCAACTATTGACTATCACCTTGGGTGTTACCTTATGATGTTACTGAGGTGAGTAAAGATGTACATTCACGATGTTAGTAAATTAACAGACTTAACAAAAAAGGCTATAGAGTACTACACTGAAAAAGAACTAGTTTGCCCTGTCACTTTGGAGAATGGATACCGCGATTTCAGCGAGGATGATGTGGACAGATTGAAAAAAATTTCAATTCTCCGTAAGCTTGGTCTTGGTATTGAAGAGGTTAAAGCCGTTCTTGCAGATGAAACGCACGAACTATTACAAAAGGCTGCCATTCGGAAAGAATTGAGTATTCAAAGGGATGAGGCGAGGAAAGCTCTTATAGATAGACTATGCTACGGCTCGGACGTTTTCATTACGTTTGTGCCTTGAGCGAAGCGAAAGGAATGGATTATAAAAATGAAGAAAGCCATGTTCGCTGTCAATCCCAATGAGGAAATAGGCCTTTATGATTCCCCGTTAGGCCTCATAGAGCTCCGAGCAGACAAGAAGGGTATTACCTATTTAAGATTCGTCGAAAAGACCTTTGACCCGGTCGTCAGATCACAACCCGATTCTTTAAATGTCTTGGCACCGGCTAGCACAATAATTCATGGGAATACTCCTGCAAACAAGCTTTTGAACCAATGCCGCCAGGAGCTGGATGAGTATTTCAGTGGCACCAGAAAACAATTCGAGGTGCCTATAAATCTTAAGGGCACCGCTTTTCAGCAAAAGGTCTGGCAGTGTCTTCCTTCAATTGCTTATGGGAAAACAGCCTGTTATCAGGATATCGCGCTCACGATAGGAAATGTAAAGGCTTCAAGGGCTGTTGGAACGGCTATCGGGCAGAACCCGGTCTTTTTAATTGTGCCCTGCCATCGTGTCATCGGCAAGAATGGAAGCCTTACCTGCTATGCCTGCGGTGTAGAAAGAAAAAAGTGGCTTTTAGAACATGAAAAAGCGCAATAAAGGCTACCCATTTTAGCTACCATCCCAGGTTTGATTCCTTTAGTTACTCAGGTTTTCATCGATGGAATCTTACAAAGACTAAGGCCTGTCTCTTATACACATCT
>JAOABT010000455.1 GCA_026418215.1 Clostridia bacterium
GATCAATACATCCATGCCAAGCCGCGGCAGCTGTCCGGCGGACAAAAGCAACGTGTGGCCATTGCACGAGCACTTTCCATGGAGCCCGATGTCATGCTGTTTGACGAGCCCACCTCGGCCCTTGACCCTGAAATGGTCGGAGAGGTTTTGAAGGTCATGAAGGAGCTCGCCGAGAGCGGCCTCACGATGCTTATCGTAACGCATGAAATGGGCTTTGCCAAAGAGGTTTCAGACCGCGTTGTCTTTATGGACAAGGGCGTTATTGCCGAAGAGGGAAGCCCTGAGGTTATCTTTAACAATCCTACCCAGGAACGCACCCGGGAATTCTTGAAGAGAACCCTGAAGGATAACTGATATTTTTTTATGAAGGGATCAAGCCTTGTGCTTGGTCCTTTTTTCGGTTCGTGCGTCAATGGTTGGGGTAGAACTGTAAACTGAAATATTAAGGGCCAATCACTTTAAAAAGTGGTTGGCTCTTTCCTAAAGCATGCACTACTGGCCTGTACGAAACTTCCGGCAACCTATTTCATAGATTATTATATGGAATGACAGCAAAGGAAGCAGTAAGATCATGGATACGCCTGTTGCGCAAGCCCAGTTTAAACCGGGTGATTATGCCATTGCCCTTGTTTATCATCCGCCTGAAATTCATCCCGGTACCTCGGTAAAAATCGTAAAGGCCTGGGGCGACAGCTTATGTGCGGTTCAGCTGCCTGACGGCATGCTGCACCGCTGGTTTGCCGCGTTTGAGTTAAGTCCTGAGAATCCTTCATCTGGGCAAGGAACTTTAAGCCCAGGCAGCTACGCTCGGGTTATCAGTAACTATGGCCATGGAAATCCGCCCCATGTCAACTTGGGGACAGTTGTTAGAATTGTTAATTGTATGCCCACCATTTTTTATGATGTCATACTGCCAAATGGCGAATACCACCGGTGGCTTGCTGAATCTGAGCTGGCAAAGACAGACTAGCTCAAGAACTCCGGTGAAAAGCCTTCGGAAAACGTAAGCACTGTTGGTAAAAAAGGCTTCTCTAATGCTTAGTATGCCAGAAGAAGCCTTTATTTACTTAAAGCTCCTTATAACTATTAAATTTCTGAGGTTTGGAGCTGTCTGTTAACCATCGTGCGTCTTATGTATTTATCCGCTGTTCTCCTTAAGGTGAAGCCTTTTTAGGCTGTATAGCATTTTAGATTCCCATATTCTGCAATATGGTATATAATAAAATGAAGTAAAATTCTTTAATTTTTACTAGTAAAAAACGGGTGAGAGACAAAACTCATAACGGTTAAAGGATAAAGAGGTGGAGCGGTATGGCAACACTTAAAGAAATAGCGGAAAAATCCGGGGTTTCCCTGGCGACGGTGTCCCGTGTGCTGAATTATGATGAAACCCTTTCCATAAGCGCAGATAAAAGAAAGCTTATCTTCGAGGTGGCTGAAGAGCTGGAATATGAGTCTCCAAGGCAGAAGCGCGAGAAGAAGGCCTTAGGGGCCAAAAGGGGAGTAGGCCTGAAATATGGTAAAATCCGTTTCGGCCTGCTGCATTTTCTGTCCCTGGAGGAAGAGCTCGAGGACCCTTACTATATCTCGATCAGGCTTGGCATTGAGAAGAAGTGCCGCGAGCGGAATGTTGAGCTGGTCAAGCTCTACAGGGATGCTGCGGGCTATCCTGTCGAGCAGCTGAAGCATATCCATGGACTCCTTGCTGTCGGCAAGTTTTCTAGGGAGGATATAAAGAACATCCGGCTGCATTTGCGTGACATCGTAGTGGTGGATGCCTCACCGCTGGAGGAAGAGGTTGACAGTGTGGTGGTAGAGGTGGACAACACCATGCGAAAGCTATTGGATTTCGCCATCGAACAGGGTTTCAAGCGTATCGGTTTCTTCGGCGGAAATGAGAAGTATTCCGATTACCGAACCTATCTGGGCGAAAAAAGAATGACGGCTTTTGTGGAGTATCTGACTGAAAAGGGCATGTATGATCCTTCGCTGGTCTATCTTGATGCCTTTTGCTCTAAGAGCGGCTATAAGCTGTTTAAGGAGGCTCTGGCAAAGGGTCCCCTTCCAGAGCTTATTGTCGCCGGGAATGATGCCATTGCCCTGGGAATCATGCGAGGCGTCTATGAGGCGGGCTTAAAGATACCGGAGGATTTGTCCATCATCGGCATCAATGATATTCCCACTGCTCAGTTTGCCATTCCGCCCTTAACAACAGTAAAACTTTACAGTGAGTTCATGGGTGAAACAGCTGTTGATTTACTAATGGAAAGGCTGGATTCTAGAAAAATACCCAAAAAAGTCGTTGTGCCCTCAAGAATAATTGTGCGAGATAGCTGTAAATTGAAACCATAACGGTAATATTTCCCTCACTGGCAAACATAATATAGAATATGATGAACAGCTGATTTAGTAAAATATACATATGAAATAGTAAAATATTTTTAATATTTTACTAATCCAGCTGTATAATGTTGCCATAACCTGTTTATTGTAACAGGTAATATGTCTACCAGGAGGGATATCATGAGAAAGAATCTGAAGCGTCTCTTGTCCATCGTTCTTGCACTCATTTTCCTCGTTTCAATCACAGCCTGCTCAGGCGCAAAGAACGAACCGGCAGCATCACAGGGAAACACAACACCCACAGCAACGGCTACGGCAACTCCTGAATCCTCCACTCCGGAACCCACCAAAGCAGCACAAAAAGAGAAGATCACCGTTTGGGCATGGGACCCCAATTTCAACATTGCCATCATGAATGAGGCAAAAACCCGTTACGCGGCCATCAATCCCAATGCTGAAATTGAAGTCGTTGATTTCGCCAAGGCAGATGTTGAGCAAAAGCTTCTTGTCAACCTGTCCTCCGGAACAACCGACGGCCTTCCCGACATTGTGCTCATTGAGGACTACAACGCACAGAAATACCTCTCAGCGTACCCCAACAGCTTTGCTGATTTAACAGGAAAAATCGACTATACCCAGTTTGCCCCCTACAAGGTCAAATTGATGACCATTGGCGGCAAGACTTATGGCATTCCTTTCGATTCCGGTGTGGCTGGTACATATTATCGCAAAGACCTTCTCGAACAGGCTGGCTTCAAGGCCGCTGATCTCGAGAACATCACTTGGGACCGCTTCATCGAAATCGGCGAAGCAGTCAAGGCCAAGACAGGCGTGGCCATGTGCGCCTTCTGTCTCTTATACACATCT
>JAOABT010000517.1 GCA_026418215.1 Clostridia bacterium
AGATGTGTATAAGAGACAGTTCTTATAGAGGTCCATGATAGGGACATTTTTTTCATCTATTGTAAGGCCGAGAATTCTCGCTGTCCCCTTAACCTGATAATTGCCGCAGCACAACGCGACGTTCGGGTTTTCGGTAATATGCCGGGTCTTTTCAAAGCCTGCGTCTGTTTGAAAATAAATCTTTGGTCCTATCGTGATAATGGACATGCTGCGGGCGGATATTTCGTCATGGGAGCCTGTTGCCAAAACCCAGATGTGATGGCTGCTGAGGTATTGTTCAAACCTCTCATTTTCCTGTTCAAAATCCAAGGTGATGCACTCCTTTTTTATATGTTGGCTTAAGTTTAGCAGAGAGTATGCGACAGCAGTCTGTCACAAATTTTTGTGTTTTGTAAAAGGAGTTGACTTTCATCTATAATGGAATGAGATGATCTTGAACTTTTATCCGGAGGGTTGTCATGAAGCTGGAGCGTCTGATTGGCATCTTAATGATACTACTTAATAAGGGGCATGTAACCGCCAAAGAGTTATCTCAGCGTTTTGCAGTCTCAATTCGGACCATTCAGAGGGACATTGACAGCCTGAGTGTTGCCGGCATCCCCGTGACAGCAGCCACAGGACCTGGCGGTGGCTACAGTCTGCTTGAGGAATATACTTTGCATAAAAACTTTCTAAGAAAAGAGGAAATGCAGCTTTTGAACGATGTGCTGGGAGGTCTCGGAAAGCTATTGAGCCAAGCGCGGTTTACCGACATTCGTGAAAAGCTGAATGTTGTCTCTCAGAAAAGTGACCTTTTTGGAAGCGGAACCCTGCGGTTTGACTTTATGCCATGGCTGCCCCCGTTTAATCTTGAGGACAAGCTTAACAAGCTTTCAGAGGCCATAACCGCACGAAAGTGCTTGGAGATCGACTATAGGGACCAAAAAGGGGAGAGTTCCCACCGTATCGTTGAGCCATACCAGCTGGTCATGAAGGATTATGCTTGGTATCTTTACGGCTATTGCCTGACCAAGAGGGATTTCAGGTATTTTAAAGTCCTTCGCATAACCAGTATCCTAATTAAAGCGGAAGGCTTTGAACCTAGGCCCCTTCCGGAACCCGCAGCGTTTCTTGATTTCTCGGACAGGCTGATTGATATTCGTCTGAAGTTCAGCATGAAGGCCATCGGCAGGATCGAAGATTATTTCTCTGAGCAGGATGTGCAGTATGGGGAGAACTGCATTATAGTCACGACGCGGTACCCCGAGGATAAATGGCTCTATCAGACGCTTAGGAGCTTTGGTAAAGAGGTGGAGGTTCTGGCGCCGCTTCATATCCGTGAAAGATTGAGGCAGGAGGCTGCAGAGATTGCGAGGATGTATTCCGAACAGCTGGAAGACAACCCTTCCTAATTTTGCGCGACTCTTTGTATGCCGGTTTGCTCTTTGCGGTTTTCTTCATTCTAGTCTTCTCAATGACAACCCTTACGTCACTATAAAAAATCAAGGCGTAAGCCAGGATGGTTCACGAGAATTACGAAGGTTAAGGTGAGCTAAAACAACGCCTTCTTATAGTCAGAAGAAAACCTAAATGCTGTAGTAGCTTGACCTACCCTGCTGGGGTAGATTTTTTATAGTTCCAGATAATGATTTATACGCGGTAAGTTTAGTAGCAAGGAACGGTAAGTCTCTGTGAGAAAAAGTTTGACAAAATACGTCTACAAATGTAAACTAAGTTTATGACTACATGTGTAGACAAAAAGAGGTCATGCAATGAAAGAAGCAAACCACATCACCGAAGCCGAATGGCAGATCATGAGAATAGTTTGGGAGAAGGCACCGGTAACATCAGGGGGCATCATTGAAGCACTGCAAAAAAGTATCGGTTGGAGCCCAACGACCATAAAAACCCTTCTCTCAAGGCTGGTAAAAAAGAATGTCATAGGCTTTGAGGAAAAGGGCAGGACCTTTTATTATCGCCCTCTCGTTACTGAGGAGGCGTGTATCAAAGAAGAGATGCGCATACTCATTAGCAGAGTCTATGGTGGGGCGCTTCACAAAGAAACTTCCCATTTTATGTTTTATGGCAGCAACGATCAGGATTACATTGATACTTTGTCTCATTCCCTTGAATCAAATTACGAAAGAATTGTTGCAGATTTGGGGGTTGAGCTGACCGAGAAAGTGACCCTATACATTCATTCCAGCCTGCAAAGGCTCCATTCGGCATTGGGAGTACTCAATGGTCCGGCTTGGTTGAGGACCGGGTGGACATGGGGTATCCTGCACATCGTAACGCCAGAGTATTTTACAGATCTTTCAGCAGAGAAGGTTGCAGTCCATTCTTTAGCGGAGATTATCATACAAAAGATCAATCCTCAAGCACCCTATTGGCTGCATCAGGGTATAGCCGCCTATGAAAGCCGATGGTTGAATAAGGATTGGATCAAGTCAATCATCTCAGACAAGGTAAAAAAGGATAAGCTTTCGCCATTAAAGACCATCATGTCTGATTACAGGACATTTGGAGACGACCAGGGGTATGTGTTTGCCTATACGGTGGCGGAGTTTATTGTTGAGAATTACGGCTTTTCAAAGCTGGGCATATTGCTGCGCGCGCCCAACAGTTTTCTTGAAACGTTTCATTGCCCTGAAGAACAGTTTTGGGGCAGCTGGGTTGATTATATAGAAAAAAATTATTTATAGGGGGTAAAAAATGAAGAAAGTATTAAGATTACTCTTATCATCGTTAATATTAGCCGCCATACTGTCGGGATGTGCATCGAACAATCATAAGGTCGATGTTAAAGCAGGAGAACCTCTTGATTCCTCTGTTACACCCACTCAAGCTACTGGTACACCACAACCCACTGAAGCTGCAACAGTAAATGCGGAGACTAACAAATACGGACTGAAGTTTAAGCAGGAAACAGATCATTTCACTCTTAGCTATTTTTCAACCGACTTTTCAGATAAAGATAAAGAGTGCATCAACAAAATCATAGACTCCATGGAATCCGGTTATGCAAGAATGGTTGAGAACTACAAGATGAGCTTTGGGTATAAAAAGGATATTGAAATCCATAAGGATCACAAACAGCTTCACATTGCTATGGGGATACCTGACGCCCCAGACTGGGCGTGTGGAGGGTACGGTTATGGGAAAATACTTGCAGCCTCGCCGCTGCTGCCAACACCGATGACCAATTATGACTGCCTAATCAATACGCCCTTTCATGAATATGTACATCTCATTGTACAGAGTATTAATCCGAAGACACCCAGATGGTTGAATGAGGGTATCGCATTTTATGAGGCTAAGGATCACGAATTGTCATGGGTTATTGGTACGGTTCGGACAGGTATTGCCGCCAATAACATACCGAGTTTTGATGATTTGGATACAGGGGATGATTTCCAAACCTTTACATACCGAAATGGGTATCAATACATGTACACTTTTATTGAATTCATTGTCGAGACGTATGGATATGAAAAGCTCTGCGACTTTATCAAGGCTCCCGATGACTTTAAAGGAGTATTTGGTTTATCCAAAGATGAGCTATGGACGAAATGGGTTGAATACTTGAAAGAGACCTATAAAAAATAATGAACATGCTTCCCTGCAGGACTTTCTGCTTATCTATGATAATTAGGGCTCTGCTGTCTGGTAATTTGAATAATTTTTGTTTAGTACGCCGGCCTTCTCTAAGAAGCGGTTTGTAAAGTAAGAAGGATACTGTCATGATCTTCGTTGGGCTAAGTTTCCACCTTGACAAAACAGGTCGCTTTCGAATATATTATTGATAAGCAGAGATGAGATGAGAATAGATGAGTTGAATAGAGTAGATGAGATGAGAGAACGGGCTATTAATAGTGGTACGATGGTCAGGTTTCTCCTGGCCTTTATTATTTAAATCGAACCTCTGCGGAAATAAGTATTATTTTCAGGAGGTTTTTTTATGTCACAAGAAACCATGCAGAAACGCACCCTTTCAAGCTCAGCCAAGAAGGGCATGAGCATCACCGACATTCTTTTGGTCGGCGTTCTTTTAGCCGCAGGCGCAGTCCTCAAATTCTTTGTAGGAGCCATTTTTACCGCAGGCATGAAGCCCAACTTCATTATCGCCATGTACTGTCTCGCCATTATCCTCATCCGCCCCAAGTTCCTTGAAGCCCTCGTTATCGGTATCCTTGCAGGCGTCGTGGCACAGTTCTTCCCTGGAACGCCCTACATAAATCTCTTAAGCGAGCTTATAGGCGCTGCTGCCATGTACCTGCTTCTCATGATTCCGTTCAAGCTTGAGCTTGGCAAGATTTCCATCAAGCCCATAATCTCAACCTTTATCGCCACGCTGTGCAGCGGCTTCACTTTCCTTGGTGCGCTCTATGCGCTGTTCTATGCAGGAGCCCATGTCAAGACCATGCCTGTTGGCGTATTCCTCGGTATTATCTTCGGAACCGCTCTTGTGAACGCTATCATTGTTGAAGTTCTTTATATCCCCTTGAAGCTAGCACTTGGAAAGAAGGTCGCTGATGATCCAGTTTAAGAATCTCTCTTTCTCCTATGAGAATTCAGAGGTCATGACTATTCACAATATTGATTTGAAAATAGATAAGGGTGAATTTGTAGGCATTATTGGACCTTCGGGCGCTGGCAAATCCACCCTTGTCAGCTTAATGAACGGGGTTATCCCGCACCACCGGAGGGGCGATTTCTATGGCGCTGTTCTGGTTTGCGGTAAGGATACCGTCGACAGCAGCTGTGGTGAGCTCTCTCACTTTGTCGGGAGTGTCTTTCAGGACCCCGAAGCTCAGATTATATCGACCGAGGTCGAGGATGAAATTGCCTTTGGCCTCGAGAACCTGAACTTTCCTCCCGGGGAGATTGAAAAGCGTATTACTGAAAGCCTTAGGATGGTAGGTATTGAGCATCTAAGGCATCGCAACACCTCGGCGCTTTCGGGGGGGCAGAAGCAGCGTGTCGTCATTGCCGCGGCCATTGCCTTAAGACCTCAGATCCTCGTTCTGGATGAACCGACCTCCGAGCTCGACCCGGCGGGAAGCCGTCAGATTTTCAGCACGCTTAAGCATCTTAACGAGGACTATGGCATCACTATCATTATCGTGGAGCAGAAGGTCATGCTATTGTCGGAATTCTGCAAGCGGTTCATGGTCATGGATCAAGGCCGGATCATCCTCGATGGCCCAACTGGGGAGATTCTAAAGCATAACGACAAGCTGATGGAGCTTGGTATCAACTGCCCCAGAGTAGTTTCTTTAACCAGGCTTTTGATTGATTCGGGGCTCTATCAGGGTGACTATCCCACCGATGTGGATACGGCCGAAAAAATGGTTAGAGCACTCATAAAAAGCGGGGGTAGCCTATGATTGCCATAAAAAATCTTTCATACGCCTACGATAAAAAAGCGCCCCTTATTCTTAACAATATTAATCTCAATATCCAGCAAGGGGAATTCGTTGCCATTATCGGGCAGAACGGTGCCGGCAAAACAACGCTTTTAAAGCAGCTTAACGGCCTGCTGAAGCCTAATACCGGCTCTGTCCTTATCAATGAGCTCAATACGGCAACAACGAAAACCAGTATCCTTGCCAAGCACATTGGCTATCTGTTCCAAAACCCGGATCACCAGATTTTTTGCAATACTGTATACGATGAGATCAAATTCGGGCTTGTGAATATCAAATGCGAGCCTGAAAAAATCGAAGGTAAAATTAAAGCGATAGCTTCCCTTTTAGGGCTTGAAAATAAATTGTCGAAGAACCCCTTTACCTTAAGCCGAGGCGAACGTCAGAGGGTGGCTCTGGCCTCGGTGCTTGTTCTTGAGACAGATATTCTTGTATTGGATGAGCCCACAACGGGTCAGGACTACAAGGAATGCATAGAAATCATGGATATCGTGAAGGGCCTCAATGAAAAGGGTAAAACCATCATTATGGTCTCCCACGATATTGAAGGGGTATCAGACCATACCCAACGCGTGATCATTTTAAGGAATGGCGGCGTCTTGGAGGATGGACCCACGAGGCAGGTTCTGAAGCATCAGGAAAACCTTATGCTGGCAGGCTTGGAGCCTCCGCAGATCATTCAATTGGCCTTGAGGTTTGGAGACCTTTTTGACGGAGCATTTTCCGTTGAAGAAATCTTTGAAATCATTAAGCAAAAATGCAGGGCATAGAAAGGTAAATCACGCATGAAAGAAATGCTTCAATACATAAACGGTGATTCCTTTTTTCATAAGCTTAATCCGCTTACAAAGCTGACGTGGGCCTTTCTGACCTGTATTGCGTGCTTTGCGAGCTCGCACCATCTGTTTGTTTTAAGCCTGTTGATCCTGAATATCGCAGTTGCGGCATCAAGCAGGATATTAGATAAGGCAAAAGGTGTATTTAAGGCTCTCTTTATTTTGGGCTTCATCTTGATGCTCTTCCAGCTTTTCTTCACCCCCTTTGGCAAGGTCTATTTTTATATCCTCCCGGGAGTGCCCGTTACCGATCAGGGCGTGAGCTTCTCGCTTCTCCTCATGCTCAAAATGATTGCGGCCCTTTCGCCGCTGTCCCTCATGATCATGCTGACCCCCATGAACGAGCTCTTAACCGCAATGGTCGACAAGCTCAAGGTGCCTTACCGCTATGCATTCGTCGTGGTTACTGCCTTAAGATTTATTCCGACGTTTTCACATGAGATGGACCAGATCATGCAGGCCCAAATGTCCAGAGGGCATGAAACTGACACAAAGAACCCGTTTAAGAAGATCGGCGTGATCATCCCCATGTGCATCCCCCTTCTGATTTCATCGGTTCGAAAGATAGAAACCATGGCCATTTCCATTGAAACAAGGGGTTTTGGCACGGGGCCACGTTCCTATCGGAAAAAACTTGAGTTTACATTAAAGGACCTACTCTTTATAATCATAGTGGTAATGATACTCGCACTAAGTTTCATCATTCGCTAAAATATTCGTCTTTTTTGGCCTCTCATGAGGCGCATGATTTGATAGAAAGCCGGTGTATAGTCTTGCTGAAGCTGTTAATGGGAAACGAAGCCATAGCGCTTGGAGCCATAAAAGCAGGCGTCAACGTGGTCTGCGGCTATCCGGGGACCCCTTCGACAGAGGTTTTAGAAACGGTAGCCAAGCATAATGACGGCTCTATATATGTCGAATGGTCTGTTAACGAGAAAACCGCCATGGAGGTGGGGGCGGGGGCTGCCTATTCAGGTGCCCGAACCATGGTCACCATGAAGCAGGTGGGTCTCAATGTCGCCTCCGATCCCTTGATGAGCCTTGCTTACATAGGGGTAAAGGGCGGCATGGTTATTTTGGTTGCCGACGACCCCGGTCCGCTGTCCTCCCAGACTGAACAGGATACCAGGCATTTTGCTAAATTCTCCAACCTTCCGGTTCTGGACCCTACGACGCCGGAGGAAGCCTATGAAATGGTGCAATATGCGTTTGAGCTTTCTGAACAGGTAGGATTGCCGGTTTTTCTTCGTCCCACCACACGAATCTGCCATGCTTGCGCGCCGATAGAAGTATCGGAAGAAAAGATCAACCATAAGCCGGAAGGCTTTATCAAGGACCCTAAATGGGTTATCTTCCCGTCCCTGGCTTATAAAAGGCATATTGAAATTGAAAAACTGCAGAGTCACCTTTCTGATTTATTTGATAAGAGCGCTTTCAATGCTGTTTCAGGTCAGGGAAGGCTTGGTATTGCCGCGTCCGGCATTGCTTATGCTTATGCCTGCGATGCCTTGAAGGCTATGGGGAGCGATGTTAAGCTCTTAAAAGTAGGTACGCCCTATCCCTTCCCAAAAGCTACTGCAGAAAGCTTTTTAAATGAAGTTGACCAGGTGCTTGTGCTCGAAGAGCTCGACCCTGTCGTTGAGGAAGCCCTTCTGGAGCTATGTGCCCAAAAGGCGCTGTGTGTGAAGGTTCTGGGTAAGAAAGACGGCACAACGCCATGCTGTGGAGAATTCTCGTTTGAGATTGTATATAACACCATTGCGAAATATATTGGCAGGGACGTACCGGCTGCTGCTGAAGCGCCTTCACAGCCTCTGCCCTCAAGACCACCGGTGCTATGCGCAGGCTGCCCCCACAGGGCCTCCTTCTATGCCGTTAAAAAGGCGATGAAGGGCAAAAAGGCCGTCTTTACGGGAGATATCGGCTGCTACACGCTGGGTAACGCCAAGCCCCTTAACATGGTGGATACCTGCTTATGCATGGGCGCTTCCATCAGTGTCGCACAGGGCATCAAGCGTGTCGAGCCCGATACAACCCTGTTTGCCTTTATCGGCGATTCAACCTTCTTCCATACAGGAATCCCCGGCATCATTAATGCCGTTTATAATCAGACCAACCTCGTGCTGGTGGTGCTAGATAACAGCACAACGGCCATGACGGGCCACCAGCCTCATCCCGGCATTGCAAAAACCATGATGGGCAATGTTTCTGAAAAGGTCAGCATTCCGCGAATTTTAAAGGCTATCGGCATCAAGAATGTGTGGACTTTGAATCCTTTTGACCAGAAGGCCGCCATCAACGCTGTTCAAGACGCTTCGCAAATCAACGGTGTATCAGCTATCGTATTTGAAGCGCCCTGTATTGCCATAATCCCCAAACCCAAGGCGCTTAGTGTTGAAAACGATAAATGCCGGGCCTGCGGTCTTTGCGTCAAGGAAATCGGCTGCCCCTCCCAATATGTTACGGCTGACAAGAAGGTTCATATCGAGCCCTCAACGTGCTATGCCTGCGGTCTTTGCAAGAGTATATGCGCCTTTGATGCCATAGGAGGTGAGGCATGATGAAGTGTGATGTCTTAATTACGGGTGTCGGCGGACAGGGTCAGATTCTCGCCTCTCGCTTAATTGGAGCTGCAGCTATCATTGAAAACCAGCCGGTGAGAACCGGCGAAACCATAGGCATGTCCCAGCGCGGGGGCTGTGTGGTCAGCCATGTGAGAATAGGTGGCGAGAGCAAAAGCGCTACCATTCCCTTTGGTTATGCAGATTTGATCATTGGCTTCGAGCTTTGCGAAACGGTTAGAAGTCTCAATAGACTTTCCCCGGATGGAGGGCTTATCGTCAATAAGCAGACCATAAATCCCGTAACGGTATCCCTCGGCATGGAAGCCTATGACACCGAAGCCATGGAAAAGGCCCTACAGGCTAAAACAGATAAGCGATTAATAGTTGACGGCTATGGACTTGCGCAGCAGGCCGGTTCCGTAAAGGCAGTCAATGTGGTGCTTTTGGGTGCGGCCGTGGGCTCGGGCTTTTTGAAGCTTTCAAGGGAGTCCTTTATCGAAGCCATTAAGAGCACCGTTTCCCAGAAGTTCCATGAGCTCAATGTGAAAGCCTTTGAGTTGGGCTATGGTTTTGCCAATATGGCAATGAAGTAGTCAAATTGAAGGTGCATCTGGCAAAGAAGTACAGGCATGGGAGCATAGCCTTCGTTTGAAAATTACTGCTTCCTTACAGCCAAAATAAAGCTAGGAAGGCTTAAGAAAAGCATTAAGTTGTTGTGAGACGGGCTGACAAGCCATTTAATAAACTATTTTAAGATGGAGTATGATTTCTTAGGATAAGCAGGCGATTTAACGCTTGTCCTATCCTTAGTCCTGCAAGAGTTAAGAGGAGTGTAGATGAGCATGAGAGAAGAAGTTTTCTCCGACATTCAAAAGCTATTAGAGCGCGTTTTCAACCAAAGCCCTTTTTACGGGAAAAAGTTTAAAGAGGCAGGTTTTCGTTTAGAGGACATCAAATCAGCTGAAGATTTTAAGCGTCTTCCCTTTTCAGACAAGGATGAACTTCGCCTGGCCTATCCCTTGGGCCTTTTATCAGTTCCACAGGATGAGGTGGTAAGAATTCACTCCTCCTCGGGAACAACGGGGAGCCCCGTTATCATACCTTACACCCGGCAGGATGTAGAGGATTGGGCCACCATGTTTGCCCGTTGTTACGAGATTGCGGGCATCACCAAGAAGGATGTCATTCAAATCACCCCGGGTTATGGTCTCTGGACCGCAGGCATAGGCTTCCAGGCAGGCTGTGAAAAGCTGGGCGCTATGGCTGTTCCGATGGGCCCCGGCAATACCGACAAGCAGATTCAGATGATGATAGACCTAAAAAGCACCGTCATCTGCGCAACCTCTTCTTATGCACTTCTTTTGGCTGAAGAAGTTGAGAAGCGGCAGCTCCACGATAAAATCTGTCTTAAAAAGGGTGTTATCGGCTCAGAACGCTGGGGCGATCTCATGAGAAACCGCATCAGAACCGAGCTTGGCATAGAATTGTTCGACATCTACGGCCTCACCGAGGTCTATGGCCCGGGTATCGCCATGGATTGCGAATGCCACGAGGGCATGCACTACTTCGACGATTTCCTCTATTTTGAGATCATCGATAGCGAAACCGGAGAGGTTCTGCCAGACGGCGAGGTGGGTGAGCTTGTTATCACGACCCTCAAGAAGGAAGCCGCTCCCCTTGTACGTTATAGAACCCATGACCTGACGAGAATAATTCCCGGAAAGTGCTCCTGTGGCAGAAGCTTCCCCATGATTGACCGCATCATAGGAAGAACGGATGACATGGTCAAGGTCAAGGGCGTCAATATTTACCCCGGCCAGATTGACAGCGTTCTTAGGGATATCCACGGGGTCAGCAGCGAGTATCAGATCATCATCAACCATGTGGATGGCAAGGATCAGATGATCCTTCGAGTGGAGAGGCTGCCGGAAGCAGCTCCTGAGGACCTTGAGCATCGGATCACTGAGGTCTTCAAGAAGAGAATCGGTATCAAGATTGATGTCGAGACCGTGGTTGTTGGTGGGCTTCCCAGAAGTGAAAAGAAGAGCAAGCGTGTTTTTGACTACCGTGATAAGTAGGGTCTGAAAAGACTTTGACATGACTCGGGAGGACGTCTGTAAAGGCGTCCTTCTATAACAAAGAAGAGGGCCTGATTGAAAGAGCCGAAGCTGTAAGCGGTTATTTAAATCTCTTTTTTAATCGTGCCCGGGTTAATGAGGCTGTTCTTTCCTTAGTATCTGACTCAAATAAAGATAAGCGTGTACTTGGCACTAAAAATAGCACCACGAGAGGCTCTGAGGAAGGTTTAGGACAGTCCCTCGGCTCGGTCACATTGGGCCGGGGTAAAACAGTGCTGATTGAATTCTCCTCACCCAATATTGCAAAGCCTTTTCATGTTGGGCATCTTTACTCCACTGTCATTGGAAACTCTATTGAGCGAATATATAAGCATTTAGGCTACAACACTGTTCGCATCAATCACCTGGGCGACTGGGGAACGCAGTTTGGTAAGCTTATTACGGCCTACCTCCTATGGGGAGACGATGAGAAGCTCACCGAAGAGCCCATTCAGGAGCTTTTACGTATTTATGTCATGTTCCATAAAGAAGCGGAAAGGAATCCGGCTCTGGAGGATGAGGCAAGAAGGTGGTTTAAGAAGCTCGAAGAGGACGATCCGCAGGCAAAGGCACTGTGGACCAAGTTTTCGGATTTAAGCCTCAAAGCTTTTAATAAGCTTTATGACCGTCTTGGCATTACCTTCGATTCCTATGCGGGAGAGAGCTTTTATAGCGATAAAATGGATGAAGTTGTTTCTTTATTGGATCAAAAGGGCTTATTAGCTGAGAGCGACAACGCTAAAGTAGTTAATTTGGAGGCCTATAGCCTGCCGCCCTGCCTTATTGTGAAGTCGGACGGCGCGACCATCTATGCTACCCGTGACCTTGCAGCTGCACTCTACAGAAAACGCACCTATGATTTTGATAAATGCCTTTATGTGGTTGGAACGCCTCAGGCACTCCATTTCCAGCAAGTGTTCCATGTGCTTGAGCTGGCGGGCTTCGCGTGGTACCGTGACTGTGTCCATATAGGCTTTGGTTTGGTGCGCTTTGCTGACCGTAAGCTGGCTACACGAACCGGTGATGTCATCTTTTTGGAGGATGTCCTGAACGAATCCGTTAAGCGCTCCTTGGCTTTGATCGAGGAGAATAACCCGGCTCTTGAGAATAAGCAGGAAACCGCTGAAAAGGTAGGCATTGGCGCTATTATGTTTGCTTTTCTTAAAAGTGGACGGGAGCGAGATATTGTGTTTTCGTGGGAAGAAATGCTCAACAACGAAGGGGAGTCTGGGCCTTATCTTCAGTATACCTATGCCCGCGCACAGAGCATCCTTAAAAAATCCGGCATACCGGATCAGGCATCTTGCGATACTTCACTTCTGGTTTCAGATGAGGAGTTTGCCATTGTTAAGCTGTTGGACAGCTTTCAATACGCAGTTGTGGATGCTGCCGAAAAATATGAGCCGAGTATTCTTGCAAGGCATGCGCTAAACCTTTCCCGGGCATTCAACCGTTTTTACAATCACTGCCCGGTTTTAAGCGCCGAGCCCGAGCTTCGGAAGGCTCGCCTGTGGCTCATCCGTTCATTCTGTGCTGTCCTCGAAACCGAGCTGGAACTGCTCGGCATGAAAGTATGCAAACAGATGTAGGAGGATAAATGTATGCGGAGCAATAAGAAAATGAGTACGGAAAAGCTACCACCCGATGCGCTCACAGAATTGAAGGAGTGGCAGGACAGCCAGTATAGCCCTGGCGCCTATATGGGTATGAGCAGCAGGAATAAGCCCTTGAGTGGTTTTGGTAGGTTTCCTGCTGTTATGATCGTGATGGGTGTGCTTGTAATATTTTTGGGAGCTCTTGTATTTATAAAGTCAAAGCAGGATATTTCCTCAGTATTATCTGGTATCATTGCGTTAATGGTTTCGTTGGTGCTCCTTGTTGGCGGTGTTGTAAGGCTAAATGCATCAAGAAAAAGTAGAGGACGCGCATAAAACAATACTGTATGCCCTATTTGGCATTAGTCTTGTAGAATGAGTATGCGATCTTTTCATTGAATGGAAGCAGTACAGCTACCTGAACGAACCATGATAGTAAACCGTAAACCTTTTATTGAGCGGTTTCTCTTTAGTTGTAGTTTAGGAGCTGACCTAAGGCAGATAGGTATAAGGCGTCTCGATATAGGCCTTCAAGGCTTCAATGGTCTTATAGCTTCCCATGCCGATCATGGTTTTAGCTACCAGGGTTTCGGTGTTGAAATCGCCGGCAATGATCACCTTATCCTGAGGGAGCTTACTGCCTACCTCATAGATGCCGTATTCGACGCCCTCTTCGAGGCACTGTGTTGTGAGCACCACCACAATGCCATCCTCAATGAGCTCATTGATTTTTCCCGCGATATTGCTGCCATTGTCAGGAATACCGCCAAGGCCGAAGCTTTCGATGATAACGCCGTCATAATGCGCTTTGATGAAGTCAAAGATATCGGTGTGCATGCCCGGAATCATCTTGATGACGAGAATACGGTCGTTGTAGAC
>JAOABT010000599.1 GCA_026418215.1 Clostridia bacterium
GGCAGATAGAGCTGCACACAATTTGAGCTGTACTTGAGCTTTTTTCCTTCTGTTATGGCAGGCCATTCGTCAATTGTATAGAAATACTTGTCGTCCGAAGTCAGGTTCCGTTTCAGAAGGAGCTCGCCGTCCCTTTTTTCGGGGGCAGAAAGCATCACAAAGCTCCCGTTATCGTTAAGTCTTATAAAAACTGCGTCATTTTCGATGTCCGCATCAATTTGCTGGCTCTTTGAAATCCTTATGAGCTCAAGGATGCAGTAATTGCGTATATAGTCCCTGTTAAGGATGGTTATGGCATCTTGCAAGAAATTCAACATTATCTCTCCCCTAGCGCTTAGTATTACGGTGTGACGCGATTGATATCTCTCGGGAACATGGCCGCATGGCGTACATTATTAAAGCCCAAAAGCTTCATGGTCAGCCGTTCAAGGCCCGCACCCAAACCGCCATGGGGCGGCATGCCATAGCGGTGAATCATCAGATAGGACTCAAAATCCTCGGGATTCATGCCGCGATCAAGCATTTTTTGAACCTGTTGCTTGTAATCATGGATCCGCTGTCCGCCGGTAGTGATCTCTAGTCCATTATACAAAAGATCAAAGCTTTTGGTAGTCCCGGGGTCATTATCATCATCCATGGCATAGAAGGGCCTTTTCGCCGAAGGATAATGGGTAATAAAGATAAAGTCGCATCCCAGCTTCTTCTTGGCGTAATCACAAATTAGCTGCTCTTCCTCGGGCTCAAAATCGTAATAGTCGGTGACCTTCCTTTTATATTGCTGTTCAAGGATTTGCTTGGCTTCCATGAACTTGATGGCTGGAATCGTATCAAACACAGGGGTTTTGACATTAAACAAGGCTAATTCCTTTGAGTATTCCTTGTTTAGAAGGCTAAAAACGTGCTTCAGTGCACCTACTTCCATGGCCATGATATCGGTATGATCCTTAATGAAGCCCATTTCAAAATCCATGCTGATATATTCATTCAAATGCCTTGCAGTATCGTGCTTTTCGGCACGATACACGGGCGCTATCTCGAAAACGCGCTCATAGACGCCGACCAGCGTCTGCTTGTAAAACTGGGGGCTTTGAGCCAGGTAAACCTGCTTTCCGAAATAGTCCAGCTTAAAGATATTGGCTCCGCCCTCTGCTCCTGCAAAAACAATTTTGGGCGTTCTGATTTCGGTGAAGCTTTGGGAAATCAGATAATCTCTAAAGCCTCTTGCTATGCCCTCCTGAATTTTAAAAATAGCCCGCTCTTTTTCATTTCTTAAAGATATGGGACGATAGCTCAAATTGGTATCCAGCGGCACATCCAGCTGCTTACGGTTGATGACTATGGGCAAGGCATCTGCAGGCCTTGATAATATCTCCAGGTGCTGAATTTGTATCTCAGCTCCGTTCATAACCTTTTCGTTTAACACAACCTCGCCCTGCATGACGACAGACTGGCCTTCTTGAAGAGAAGCAAAATCGGGTGTGGAGCTGTCCTTTGTGAAGACCCCCTGCACCAGATCCCGCTTGGTACGCAGGATAACAAAAGCGAACCCGCTCATGTCGCGTATTTTATGGATCATTCCATGAATCTTGACCTGTTGGCCGGCATGGTCTTTTAACTCTTGCGTCTCAAGTGTTTCGTTTTGTCCATTACTCCCAATTTGTTCCATAACTCTTCTCCTTCATTCTGAAAAATAAAAAAAAACCCCGACCCAGAAAAATTTCTGGGACGAGGGATTGCTCGCGGTGCCACCCAAATTGACATAAGTATGTATAACCTATGTCCGGCTTTACTCCTTAACGCGGATAAACGGATTGACTTACTCACAGAGACTCTGCTTTTATCCAATCGGCTCCAAGGTGTCTTTTCGTTTTACTTCCCCTGAAGGCACTTTCAGCCGGTGATGCCTTCTCTCTGACGGTTCTTCAAAACTACTTTTCCTTTTCAATGCCTTACATTTTTTATTATCATATGCCTGTAAACGAGGAAAGTCAACAGCTATGTATCTGCTTTGTATAGGCCAAGGGGACGAATCCCTCCGCCCCCTTTCCTAAGCAAATGTTAATCATGTTATATCATGTGTCTTATGTTCATAAAGGTCCTTCCAGCCATTCTTCCGATGTTCTTGCCGGCTCTGTTCATAGCCTTCCAGGAACGATCCATTCTGAAGTTTTCTTCAGCTATCAAAGAGATTGCAGCGCCAACCATGGCACCAATAATCATACCGCCACTAAATCCAGTTTTCATAATTAAACCTCCTTCTTATGTCGTTTTCTTATTTAGTATTTCTTTAAAGTCCCTTAAGAATTCCTCCAAAGGTTTGACAGATATTTCATGATGAAATAAAATTAAACGAAAGATTTAAAGTAGGAGATCGTTTATAATGAATGAAGTTTTAAAAGAAAAAATGTGTCAAACACTCGGTATTGATATTTCATCCGTATTGTTGCCAAAAAGTACGATCAACATGCAAAAATGGGCTGTTGTGGCCTGCGATCAATATACATCAGAGCCCGAATATTGGAAGTCTGTCGACACATTTGTTGGCGAAGAGCCTTCTACGCTCAGGCTTATCTTTCCTGAAGCATACCTTGAGCTTGAGGACGAGACCCAGAAAACCGCCCGTATAGAGGCTATCAATGCCTCCATGAAGAATTACCTGGCACAAGACATTTTTGTTGAACAAAAGGATACGGTTTTATTGGTGGAAAGAACCTTTTCAAGCGGTAAAAAACGTCATGGCCTGATGCTTTCGGTTGACCTGGAACGCTATGATTATTCAAAAGGATCTCAGAGCTTGATTCGTGCCACCGAGGGTACCATTATTGAACGCCTTCCTCCTCGCATCCGTATACGTGAAAACGCCCCCTTGGAGCTTCCCCATATCATGATTCTTATCGATGACAGAAGCAAAGCTGTTGTGGAGCTCTTCATTGAAAAGAAATCAGAGCTGGCTTCTGCCTATGACTTCGAGCTCATGCAGGAAAGCGGCCACATAAAGGCTTGGAAGCTCAAGGATGAAAAGGATATTGAAGCCTTAACAGAAGCGCTTCTCTCCCTCGCCGATCCTGAGGGCTTCAAAAACCGCTATGAGGTTGATGACCGTTTTGGTGTGCTTCTTTTTGCCGTGGGCGACGGAAACCATTCGCTGGCAACAGCCAAAGCATGCTGGGAAAACCTTAAAAAGAAGCTTTCTGCTGATGAGCTTGAAAAGCATCCTGCGCGCTATGCCCTGGTTGAAATCGTTAACGTTCACGATGAAGGCTTGGAATTTGAGCCTATCCATCGCGTCCTGTTCAATGTCGATCCCATGCATCTGAGCCAGTCCTTCTGCGCCTTTTACCGAGATAAGAACTGCAAGGCTTCAGTGACTCACGGAGCGGAAAAGCCTCAAACAAATGGTCATGCCATCCGATTCAAAACCGAGAACGACTGCGGTTACCTTGTTGTAGAGAATCCTGCGTATAATCTTGAAGTTGCTACGCTTCAAAGCTTTTTAGACAGCTATTTGAAGAATAACAAGCAGGTCAATGTCGATTATGTTCACGGTGAAGATGTTACGGAAAGGCTTGGGTCTCAGCCTGGCAATATGGGCTTTTTCCTGTCTCCCATGGACAAAAACGAGCTTTTCAGAACCGTTATCTTAGATGGTGCTCTGCCCCGAAAGACATTTTCCATGGGTGAAGCCTCGGAAAAGCGTTTCTATCTCGAATCCAGGAAGATCAGATAAGGATTTACCAAACAAGAAGGCTTCTCCTGTATGTCAAGGCAGCAATTGACCTTAAAGCACACAGGAGAGGCCTTTTATGTATAGCTACGCTGCGAATAATTGGGGTCCTGTTGTCTTGACTTAATGTCAGGCTATCAATTTAACAACAAGAATCCAAAAGCTGATCCGCTTAATATTTTCTATCCTGCTCGATTTGATTACACCGCTATAAATGCGCTTCCTAAAGCTGTGTTATAGTTCTGTTTTGTACCATTTCATTATTACTTTGATGCCATAAGCCCCATAGCCTCCTCGAGTGACGGTTGTTGCGGTCCCCAAAAAGGGGCCGCCAATCTTCGTTTTGTAGCCGAATTGCGTTAACATAATGGCTGAGTTTGCAGTCTCGCCTCCGGGTACGACATAATGCTCACAGATTTCACCATAGTTGTCGGGTTCAGGATATTTGTCAGACAGCAAATATCAATCAGACAGGGCTGTCATGCCGTAAAGATAGATGTCTGCTTTGTTTCTTTATTCATTATACTCTCCTCCCTAAATCGCAAAATTTAACTAAAAGTTATTCTCTTAATAATTAGCTTGTAAAATAGCTTGTAAAAATGAAGCTGTAGTTAAAGAAGCACCTTGGATGGTCTATGTTTGATGGTAATGGTCACCGATGTACTAGAAGGTAGCTATGCCGGAAATGACCCTGTCTACCATCATTTTTGCGTAGTTCTGAGCGAAACAAATACGATTAAGCTACGAATGCCAAAGTGGAATTTCATGCTTTAAAAGCGGTGAGAGAAATTAAAAAACGGCTCTACTTCTAGAACCGCCTTTTCAGCACAGCATTTCTTAATAAAATTTTGTCTATCTCTCTTTATCTCATTGCTACCTTGAATGGTAAGAAGCCTTGGAATTTACAACAGGCTCCTGCTCTTCAACAATCCTTTACTTCTTATAAGCTCTTAGAGTAAACTCAAAACATCCAGCCTCAGCCACTACCCCTCAAGCTTATTCTTGAGCTGATCCAGAATCTTCTTTTCCAGTCGGGAGACCTGAACCTGTGAGATTCCGAGCTTTTTGGCCACATTCTGCTGGGTTTGTCCCGAGTAGTAACGCATCCAGATGAGGCGCTTTTCTCTTGCCGATAGCTGCTTCAAGGCGCTATACAGTGAGATGCGCTCGACAGTATCGGCCTCGTCGTCATTCTCTTCGGACATGATACGGTCTATGAGCCGGTTCTCGGACTGTCTCTTATACACATCT
>JAOABT010000674.1 GCA_026418215.1 Clostridia bacterium
CGCCACCATCGTTGAAAGTCCCGGCGGACCCTATAATGCATCCCTTTTAAAGCGAGTCTATCTGGCAACCGGCATGGATACAGTTGCTACCGATACAGGAGCTATACTTAATTTTGACCTCCGGGTGGAAAAAATAGAAAACCCGGATGCAAAGATCGTTAAGTCCCTTAAGGTGTTAAAACCCTTACTGGAAGCGGATCTTATTATTAATCTTGCCAAGCTTAAAACCCATGGCTTTATGGTTTATACCGGCTGTGTTAAAAACATGTTCGGTTCCATTGCAGGTATGGAAAAAGCCGACTATCATTTAAGGCTTAATGAATACGATCAGTTTGCCGATAGTCTCATTGACATCTATTTGGCGACCAAGCCGAAAATCAATATCCTTGACGGTATTATTGCCATGGAAGGAGACGGTCCCAGCTCAGGTGTTCCGAAGTACCTCGGAGTGGTTATGGCTTCGGAGGATGCTTTTGCCGTGGATTATGCTGCGCTCAACCTTATTGACGTTAACTATAAGGATGTTCCGGTTTTTAAAATGGCAGAAGCACGAGGTCTTCTAAAACCCGAAGATGTGGAACTCTTTGGAGTTAACCTTGACAGCGTTAAGCCCGATAGCTTTGAAGTGCCTGCTGTTGAACGTATGAAAACCACTAAACGCCTAAGCATCCTTGGCTTTTTAGGCAAGAAGCTTAAACCCCAGCCAGAGATTATGCATGAGAAATGTTTAAGCTGCGGAAAGTGCATAGAGGTTTGTCCTCCACAGGTTATCTCTAAAAAAGACGATAAGAAAGTGTGTATTGATTACACAAAATGTATAAGCTGTTTCTGTTGCCATGAATTTTGCCCTGAAAAGGCTATACGTATTAAGAAGAACGTTATCAGAAGGCTTTTTGAGTACAAGAGATTATAGCTTTGGGTATAAATTCAGGTAAACTGATGAATATTAACAAGGTTGACCTGAATGAGATACCCTTTAAACCTTATGATACCTATTAGAAAGTTTAAAGTTTTTACTGGGAATGAAGAAGTATTTCAGCAAGATAATAGCTGACTATAAAACGAGATAGTATTCATCGGAGATAATAGCTTCATTTAATAAGTAAGAAGTATCCTATGAAGAAGAAAGTTATCTTCTGTTAGTAAACAGTATTTCTCGAAGATTAAACCATCTTTTAGAATGGGTATGATAAGAAGATAAAGTCATTTTCTTGGTAGTTAACAGTATTTCTCGAAGATTAAACTGTCAATTCGAAAACAGGTATGACATGTAGGTAAGAGTAATCTTTTTGTTAGTAGACAAAATTAGGAAATGAGACTGACTTTTGGGAATACTTTTGACAAGAAGATAAAGGTTATCTTTTGGCAGTAAAAAAGGTGTCTTTAGGTAATGAAAAGTCTTTTGTTTGAAAAAGGGTATCTATTGGACGCAAAGCGCCTCGTAATGGAAGATAAGGTAATAGATGAATAGGGTTTCTTTTTCGACAAAATGATAAAATGGACAATAAATATTTGTTGAAAGCCGCCCTTTTATGGTAAAATAATTAGCGTAATACTTGGACGCATGAGGAGAAGGCACATGAATGTAGAATACATAAATCCATTTATTGAAGCCAGTCAGTCTGTACTCATGATGATGACGGGAAACAAGCCAAATCTGGGACAGGTTTATTTGAGAAAGTCCCCATTTCAGAGTGATAACGTCGCTGTTATCGTTGGATTAACCGGAAAAATCCGCGGACAGGTTGTTATTTCTTTATCCACACAGTCAGCGTTGTCAGTTGCATCAGCCATGATGGGCGGTATGACTGTTACAGAGCTTGATGATATTTCAAAAAGTGCTATATCAGAGCTTGGCAACATGATTATGGGCAACACGGCTACACTATTGGCCAGCCGCGGAATAGGGATAGAAATTACCCCCCCGTCCCTCTTGATGGGTGAGAAAATGATGATCGCACCCGCCAATATGAAGACCATTTGCGTTCCAATGGAGCTTGTAAATGGAAGCCTGATGGAAATAGACGTTTCTCTTGAAGAAAAATAAAGCTTGAAAGATGGCCTGGCCATCTTTTTTTGTCAGTGGTGACTTACGATGATTAATATTGTATTAGTTGAACCTGAGATACCCCAAAACACCGGTAACATTGCAAGAACCTGTGCCGCAACCGGTTCAGCACTCCATTTGGTGGGACCGTTGGGCTTTTCGATAGAAGATCGCTACTTGAAACGGGCGGGTCTGGACTATTGGGAGCACGTGAATCTTACTTATTACGACAGTTTACAGGATTTTTTTGCTGTTCATCAGAACGAAAACTTCCTTTTCAGCTCTACAAAAGCTGAAAAGGCTTACCATGAGGTCCAGTACCCGGAAGATTGCTATATTCTTTTCGGAAAAGAAACAAAGGGTCTTCCTGAGGAGCTCCTCAAGGCCAATTACAGCCAATGCCTCCGTATTCCCATGCTCGAAACCATAAGATCGCTGAACTTATCCAATTCTGTGGCTATTGTTCTTTATGAGGCTCTCAGACAATGGGATTTTCCCGGCATGCAGCTTGCAGGGCAACTTCACCAAAAGTAGCCTTGCGTAATCCCTTTACAATCTGTATAACATAAACCTTGAATCTTATTTATAACAAGCGTATGATTTTTTTTATTACAGCATAAAGAGGTAGAAAGAAATGAACGGAAACAGAAGACGTATTGGAGTCTTAACGGGCGGCGGCGACTGTCCGGGCTTGAATTCAGTTATCAGGGCAGTTGTTAAAACAGCCATCAATATATACGGCTATGAGGTCATAGGCTTTAAAGACGGCTATATGGGCCTTGTCTACAATCGTTTTATGAAGCTTGAGCTGGAGGATGTGTCAGGCCTTTTGGATAAAGGCGGCACGATTCTTGGTACCACCAACAGCTTTGACCCCTTCCATGTGAAGATTGACCACGATGGTGACAGGCAGGAACGGGATATGAGCGACCGTATTGTCGATAATCTCAGAATGCATGAAATAGAATGTCTCATCGTCATCGGCGGG
>JAOABT010000022.1 GCA_026418215.1 Clostridia bacterium
CAACATCGGGCTTTTCCTCCATGATAGACGCCCAAATCCTTTGATTGGAGTCATTGATGGAGTATTGGCGCACAACCGAAGATAAGCCCTTTCTCTGGCAGGCAGCCTTTAAATACCATACGGCAAGCCCTTCGTGCTCATATTTTGCGTTGATTGCTATCAATAAGGTTTTCACAAATACGCTTCCTTTTTCTTATATGCTGATTATTCTAAATCAATTTGATAAGGGACGGATATGAAAAAGATTAAATTTTGATTAGAGTCCTCGACTTTGACGCACAATCATTAGAAGAATGCTATTGGAGACTATGATGTACTATTTAAAGCGCCTTTTCAATCCTGAGATTTATCAGGGCCAAAACCGTAAAAGAAACTATTTCGAGGGCTGGTATTATAAAACCGTCGATGCCTCGGGCAGTAATGTCATGTCCTTTATACCGGGTATATCTCTCGGCGAGAATGAGGATGACAGCCACGCCTTCGTACAGGTCATAGACGGCTCGCGCCTTCGTTCGGGGTATTTTAGCTATCCGCTTGATGCTTTCGAGTGCGCTCAAAACAAACTCGAGCTTAAAATCGGTGAGAATTTTTTCTGCCGCCAGCGTCTGGAGCTGTCTCTCAAAAACCATGACATGTCCTACGAGGGTGCTCTGGGAATTGTTGATGCGCAGCCCTTTCCTAAAAGCCTTCTAAATCCGGGAATCATGGGTCCCTTCGGCTATCTGTCCTTTATGGAATGTTACCACGGAGTTGTACACATGTATCACAGCCTTTCAGGAAGCTTGAAGATTGACGGTGACGCTCAGGATTTCTCAGGCGGGACGGGGTATCTTGAGAAGGATTGGGGGAAATCGTTCCCCGATGCCTGGGTGTGGGTTCAAAGCAATCATTTTGAAAAGCCCAATACCTCCTTTATGCTGTCCTTTGCCCACATTCCCTTTTTAGGAACGAGCTTTAAGGGCCTGATCGCCTTTCTCTATGTTGATAATATCTGCTACCGGCTTTCAACCTATCAGGGTGCGAAAGTCAACAGGCTATCCTTTGAAAAGGATGTACTAACGCTTATTATTGAGGGGCGCAAGCATGCTCTGGGCTTAACGGTGAGAATTAAGCCCGGCAGCACACTGAAGGCTCCAAAAAACGGGCTGATGATCGATGATCTCATTGAAAGCATGACCTCCGGCCTGCAGCTCTATTTTCTTGAGAAGGACGGCAAAATTATTTTCCAGGGCGAAGGAAGATTTGTCGGTGTTGAAGTGGGTGGAGATTTACAGAAACTTATGTAGCGCATAGGCATTCTCTCCTTAAATTGACGGCCTCCCAAGCAGGGTATAAAATAGGAATGGCTAGTAAAGTTATCCAGTTAAATCAAGGAGGTTGCCATGAGAATAGAGAGCAGACCCTACGGAACCCTGTCGGATGGAACAGAGATCAAGGCCTTCACCCTGTCCAACGACAAAGGCTTGAAGATAGATATTATGAACCTCGGCGGAATTATTCTTTCCATGCTTATTCCAGACAAGAACGGCAATTTTGAGGATGTGACGCTGGGCTTTGACACCCTGGAAGACTACACCAGAAATCGTCCGTTTTTCGGAGCCATTGTAGGCCGCCATGCAAACCGTATAGAGGATTCCCGCTTTAAGATTAACGATACTGAATACATCCTGAACGCAAATGAAGGCCGCAACCAGCTTCACGGAGGCTTGTGCGGCTTTGATAAAAGGGTATGGGATTATAGAATCATATCCAATGGCGAAACTGAAAGCTTGGAGCTCAGCTTGTTCAGCCCAGACGGAGATGAAAATTACCCCGGAAACCTCGAGGTACGCGTCATCTATACGCTTACAGCTGAGAACGCTCTGGAAATCAAGTATTATGCCGTCTCTGATGCTGATACCGTTTTAAATCTGACCAATCATGCCTACTTTAATCTTGCTGGGCATCAGTCTGGCAATATCTTAAATCATGAGCTTAACCTCAATGCGGACTTCTTTACCCCCGTTAATGAGGAATGCCTCCCCACAGGAGAAATTCTAAAGGTTCAGAACACGCCCATGGACTTCAGGCAAGCTAGGCCTATCGGTGACGGTCTCAAGCTTATCGATCAAGATGAGCAGCTGCGCCTTGGCAACGGCTATGACCATAACTGGGTTTTGAATGGGCAAAGAGATATGCTCAAAGAGGCGGCTACCCTTTACGAGCCTCAGTCAGGCCGCTTCATGACGGTGCTGACGACAAAGCCGGGTATTCAATTCTACTCAGGCAACTACCTGAAATTTTCGAGAAAAGCCAAGGATGGCGTAGTTTATGACAAGTGGCAGGGTCTGTGTCTTGAAACGCAGTACTTCCCCAATTCCACCAAGCACCCGCATTTCCCCTCCCCTATTCTTAAGGCCGGCCAGACCTACCACCAC
>JAOABT010000108.1 GCA_026418215.1 Clostridia bacterium
AGATGTGTATAAGAGACAGACATTGATCCGGTAGCTTTGGGGCTCCCACGAAGCCGGCCCCTTATCGTCAGCTAGCTTCAAGTCAAGCGCAGCATGCCCCTGATCATCAAGTGTGACGCTCCCCTCATGCGTAACACCATAGTTATCGGTGTTAGTGACAGCATAATCGGCCTCAAAGCCTGAAACCGGTGTGCCTTCATAGAATTCGCAGCCAATGTCGGCTTTGACGGTCTCCCCTTGGAAATAAGCATTGTATTCCGGCTTTACAGACATGACATATTCATTCTTGATGTACTTGTTGACGGAGAAGCCATTGCTCTCAACAACGGTGTCCCCACTTTTCAGCTCAATGCCGTAATACCCCTGAGGCAGATCCTTGAAGGCGAACTCTGCCTGGAATACACCCCTTCCGCTCACCTGAATCTCCTTGGTTTCCAAGACCTGAACGCTGGACTCGTAGGTGGTAAAGTCGTATAAGTCCTTCTTGAGGTTGAGCGTAAGGCTTTTAGGAGGGGTCTCTCCGCTTCTGGGCTTTAATACTCCCCAAACCTTTACGGTATCGGTAGGAAGATAGGTGCTCCGATCAAGATAAATGTATCTCCAATTTGACTTATAATCGGCTTGCGCAACCCCTGAATTATAGGTGCCGCTTGTGTAAATGGGCGCTATCAGCGGAGGATGTCCCTCTCGTGTCAGTTTAAAGCAGATGGTCCGGCTGTCTTCGCCTTTATACAGGCCCTGTTCTATTTTTGCAGTTCCATCCTCCTTGGTTGTGACCGGTGTGAGCGTGCCGCCCTCAAAAACAGCATTGGCTACCGGTTGTCCGGTGATCATATCGTTGGCCCATACCAGGGCTGCATTTTCAGTCATGGTTACGTAAAGCTGGGTATCATTGATCTGTATGAAACTGAAATCCTCTTTGCCGTTTGACTTCATAAAGAGTACATAATGCCCTTCGGGCAGGTTCTCGGGAAGGTCAAGATAAGAAATGTAATAGGATTCCTCAACCCAAGTTAGCGGAATTGTGTAGCTTTTAAACAAAGGTAAGGCGCTTACATCAGGCTTATAGCGCTCTTTTTCGACCACAGCCCAGCCGGGCTCGGCATTCATGGCATCAATCGCCTTCTCAAAGGCTTCCGAGGATTCATAGCGATAAAGGGCCAGCTCGATAATCTGATCCTTAAAATCACTGGAGGCTCCTACTTCGATGACAGGCTGGACATCGGTGGGGAAATTGTAGAGGCTATCGTAAAAGTTCAGGTAGGTTTCAGTGTTCTGCCCAGCTGAAGGGGTTTCGGTCTGGAAGGAGAAGGTGTAATCCTCCTTCAGTGTCTCCCGCGTTCCGCCATGACTTACGCCTTTTTTTACCGTTACAGTATAAATGGTATCCTTTGTTAGCCCTTCAGGAACAAAGACACCTACATTTTTATGGATTTCAAAGCGACCCTTAACTGGAGGCTCAATGGAGAAATTCTCCTCAAAATTCTCAATATCGGTATGGCTAAAGGTTATCTCAATACCTGAATTCAGAGGAACGGCTGTTCCTTTGTTGCCAGGGATTGTCGACACAATCTTAAATTCCCGTCGTGTTTGAAAGGCCCAGGATTCCTTAATATTCTGATTGGGCAAATCAAGTTTAAAGGTGTACACCGTATTGGGCTGGAGGAACCTTTTGGGCTTGATGACAAGGCCTCCATTCTTGGGCTTTTCAATGCTGTAATCAATCGAGGGGGTAATTTTAAGGCCCTCTCGAATAACCTTTTCATCCAGCTTGGTACCCTTCGGAACATTCAGCATGAAGCCAGATTCAGTATTTACCCCCACCCTGTCAGCCTTAAGGGCTGTCATAATCAGGCGTACGCGTTCTTTGGGGACCTCCGCTGTCTCGGTTGGCTCCTCTTCGCTGACGGTTTCATCGCCATGATGGCCTAAAAGGGTTACAGCAGCAAAAACGCCGACTGCAATCAAAACCACTGCAATCAGCGTTAAATACCATCTCTTCTTCATAAAATCAATGAATTTCATATGGATAAACACCTCACATCAAACCTATTATTTCCAGTATAGTGTATTACATTACCAGTTACAACACTATTCGCCGATGAGGTGTTTTAAGTACAAGGTCCTGTTAAGCTTTTGTTTTTAGTTGCTTAGATTTGGATGCCCTCGCTGTGAAGCGACGCATACACGCCGCCCTTTTGGATGAGCGCATCGTGGGTGCCCTGCTCTTCAATGCCGTTGGAGGATAAAACCACAATGTTATCGGCATTTCGGATGGTGGAAAGCCTATGGGCAATAACAAGCGTCGTTCTGCCTTTGGCAAGGGTCTTCAAGGATTCCTGCACAAGCCTTTCGCTTTCATTGTCCAAAGCCGAGGTAGCCTCGTCGAGAATGAGAATGGGCGGGTTTTTAAGAAAGGCCCGAGCGATGGAAACGCGCTGCTTCTGCCCTCCTGATAGCTTAACGCCCCGCTCGCCCACAAAGGTATCGTAGCCATGCTCGAGCTCTTGGATGAACTCATGGGCATTGGCAAGCTTGGCTGCCTCCATAATCTCTTCGTCGGTCGCCCCGGGCTTCCCATAAAGAATGTTCTCCTTGATGGTACCCGAAAACATATAAACATCCTGCTGAACCATACCGATGTTCCTCCTCAGGCTTTCGAGCTTGATGGAGCGGATGTCTTTCCCGTCTATGGTGATGGAGCCGTCATTGACCTCGTAAAACCTTGGGATGAGGCTGCAGAAGGTGGATTTTCCTCCGCCCGATGGACCTACCAGCGCCACGGTCTTACCCTTCTCGATGGTCAGGTTGATATCCTTTAAAACCTCTGTCTTGTCGTTATAGCTGAACGAGACATTCTTAAACTCGATTTCACCCTCTACATGGTCAAGCTCCTGCGCATCGGGACTGTCCTCGATATCGGGCTTGGTGTGAATAATCTCCAAAAAACGCTCAAAGCCCGACATGCCGCGCTGAAAGCCTTCAGTGAAGTTCACCAGCCTGTCGATGGGATTTAAAAAGACGTTGATGAAAAGGATATAGGCCACCATTTCCGAGGTCGATATGCTTTTGCTGGTCACAAAAATACCGCCAAGAATCAGCACACTTAAGTAAAGAACCCCCTGCAGGAAGCTGTTGCCCGAGAAAAACCGCCCCATAATGGCATAGCTGTTTTCCTTGGTCTTTAAAAACTGCTTGTTGCCATCACTGAACTTGCCAATCTCAATGGTCTCGTTGGAAAAGGATTTGACCACGCGGATGCCGGCGAGGCTGTCCTGGGTCTGGGCATTGACCAGTGCAATCTTTTCGCGGTTTTGAGCAAAAACGGAGCGCATTCTAAGGTTATAGAAGCAGGTAAAGATAATGATAAAAAGCATGAGACCCAGAAGGATGAGGGTAAGCCTTACATCCATGGTCATGAGGATAATGACGGCTCCCACAATCTTAATGATTGAAATGAATATATCCTCGGGGCCGTGGTGGGCAAGCTCGGAGATGTCAAACAAATCGTTGGTGATACGCGACATGAGCTTTCCCGTGTTGGCATTGTCATAGTAGGAAAATGAAAGCCTTTGAAGATGGCAGAACAGGTCCTTCCGCATATCAGCTTCCATCCGGGCTCCCATGATGTGTCCCCAGGAGGTTATGTAATACTGGCAGAAATAGCGAATAATGTACATCCCAAGCAGTGCCGCGCTCGTCATAAGAATGATGGTCAGCATGTTGGGGGGCCGTTTTCCGTAAACCTCATCCATCAGGTACTTGATGAGCATTGGAAAAATGAGGTCAATTCCGGAAAGAATCAGCGCACAGAACATATCAAGAAAGAACATGCCCTTATAGGGCTTGTAATAGGAAATGAATTGCTTGAGCTTTTGCATGAATAACCATCAACCTTACCGAAAGAATTCTTATCATTTTACTCCTCCCGGCAGCATTAATCAACTCTTGAGCATATAAAGTTTTTACAATGATTTTACAAAACCTGAGTTCATTTTTAAAACATTGTCACCATAATAAGGGTGTCGACACATTTCTTATCAAACCAGCAAGAGAGGTTAAACCTCAGGGAGCTCACCAATGGCAAGGATACTTATTATCGATGATTCCGCCTTTTTAAGAAGGAATCTTAAAAAAATATTGGTTGAAAACGGCCATCAGATTGTGGGAGAGGGCGCCAACGGCCAGGATGCCGTTTTGAAATACGACGAGCTGAAGCCCGACCTATTGACGATGGACATCACCATGCACATGTGCGTCGCCTCTCCTGCGCTATCGGCTTAAGCTTCTCCATTCATAAATTTTTAGATTGCGATTATGAAAAGTCACGTTTAAGGAATAATAGATGTGACTATTTTTATGCGTTTTTTCCAATCATTCTAGCAAAAGAAGGAGAGAAATCAGCAATGGCAAAAATAGAAACCATGGACGGCAACTCGGCAGCGGCCTATGCTTCGTATGCCTTTACCGAGGTCGCCACCATCTTCCCTATCACGCCTTCCTCGCCCATGGCCGAGGGTGTCGATGAATGGTCGGCCCACGGAAAGAAGAACATTTTCGGCCAGGAGGTCAAGGTCGTTGAAATGCAGTCCGAGGCCGGAGCTGCAGGCTCCATGCACGGCTCCCTGCAGGCGGGCGCTCTTACCACCACGTATACAGCTTCTCAGGGACTGCTGCTCATGATCCCCAACCTCTACAAGATGGTCGGCGAGCTGCTTCCCGGTGTTCTCCACGTTTCGGCCAGAGCCCTCGCCACCCACGCCCTGTCCATCTTCGGCGACCATCAGGACGTTATGGCCTGCCGCCAGACCGGAGCGCCCATGCTGGCCTCCTCTAACGTCCAGGAAGCCATGGATTTGGGCTGTGTGGCCCATTTATGTGCCATTCAGGCAAGACTTCCGTTCATTCATTTCTTTGACGGCTTCCGAACCTCTCATGAGGTTCAAAAAATCGGCGTCATTGAATATGACGAGCTGGCCAAGCTTGTGGACTATCAAGCGCTTAAGGCCTTCCGTGACAACGCCCTGAACCCGGAGCACCCGGTTATCCGCGGTACGGCACAAAATCCCGATATCTACTTCCAGGGCCGTGAGGTGCAGAATCCTTTCTTCGACAGGGTTCCAGACATCGTAAACGGCTACATGCAGGCCATTGGCAAAATCACCGGCCGTCATTACAGGCCGTTTGACTACTACGGTGCTCCAGATGCCGAATATGTGCTTATTGCCATGGGCTCCGGCAGCGATACCATCGATGAAACCATCGATTACCTCTTGGCTAAGGGTGAAAAAGTCGGTGCCATCCGTGTTCACCTGTACCGCCCCTTCTCAGCCAAGTATTTCTTCGAGGTGATGCCCAAATCTGTCAAGCGCATCGCAGTGCTGGACAGGACAAAGGAGCCCGGAGCGACCGGCGAGCCCCTTTTCCTCGACGTTTCAAGGCTTTACGTCAACATGGTCGAAAAGCCCCTCATCATAGGCGGACGCTACGGCCTCGGTTCCAAGGACACACGCCCGTCCCAGATACTTGCCGTATTCAACAACCTCAAGCAGGATAACCCCAAGGATGGCTTCACGATTGGCATTGTGGATGATGTCACCCATACGTCGCTTCCTGAAACCGACATCATTGATACAACACCTGCCGGAACCATCAGCTGCAAGTTCTGGGGCCTTGGCTCGGATGGTACGGTAGGCGCAAATAAATCGGCCATCAAGATTATTGGCGACAATACGGACCGCTATGTTCAGGGCTACTTCTCCTATGACAGTAAAAAGTCTGGCGGCACCACCGTTTCCCACTTGAGATTTGGACCCAAGCCCTTAAAATCGCCTTATTTGGTTTACAACGCCGACTATATTGCGTGCCACAATAAATCCTTCCTTTATAACTATGATATTTTAAAGGGACTCAAAGAAAACGGCACCTTCGTGCTCAATTGTCCCTGGAAGGAAGAAGAGCTGGCCGAGCATGTTCCGGCCGCCCTCAAGCGCTATATCGCCCAAAAGAAGATCAAATTCTATATCATCGACGCCGTCAGCATTGCCTCTGAGATAGGCCTTGGAAACCGCATCAACATGGTCATGCAGGCAGCCTTCTTCAAGCTGGCCAATATCATTCCGGTGGACGAAGCCATCATGTATCTCAAAAAATCCATCGAAAAGATGTACGGCAAGAAGGGCGACAAGGTTGTCAATATGAACAAGGCCGCTGTGGACCGGGGCATTGAGGCTCTTGTTCAGGTCAAGGTTCCCGGCGAATGGGCCAACTGTCCCGATGAAAATATGCCTATCAAGGATGAGCCCCAATTTATCAAGAAAATTCAGCGGCCCATGGCCCGTCACGAAGGCGATGAGCTGCCCTGCAGCGCTTTCGTGGGCATGGAGGACGGCTCCTATCCTCTTGGCACTACCGCCTACGAAAAACGAGGCATAGCGGTTTTACTGCCAGAATGGCAAATCGATAAGTGCATTCAGTGCGGTCAGTGCTCCTATATCTGCCCCCACGCCACCATTCGTCCCGTGCTTTTGGACGATGAAGAAGCCTCCCGCGCCCCTGATACCTTCAAAACCAAGAAACCCTCAGGCAAAGAGCTGGAGGGGCTCCACTGGCGCATCCAGGTTGATCCTCTGGACTGCA
>JAOABT010000182.1 GCA_026418215.1 Clostridia bacterium
ACGTCATTGGCCGGATAGAAGGCCACTTCGACCATACCCTCTAGCTGCTTGAGCTTGGCCTTCTCGTTTTCACGCTCCAGAAGAAATTGTTTGACCCGCTGTAAAAGCTCTTCCAGCTTCTGCCCGTCAATAGGCTTTCCCAGATAGTCAAAGGCACCGTGGACAAGACCTTCCCGGGCATAGCTGAATTCGGTATAATCGCTTAAGAGCACAACACAAGGACAGAGCTTGTCTTTGGAAATGGCTCTGAGAAGCGCCATGCCGTCCATGACAGGCATGCGAATATCGGTAATGACCATATCGAAGGCTGATGCATTAAGCTTTTGAAGCGCTTCTTTTCCATTGGCTGCCTCATCGGTTATGGTGAAGCCGGAGGCCTCGCCCCAGACCTTCAGCCTTCTTAAGTCCCTCCGGAGAATATCAACGTCATCGACTATTAAGACCTTGAACAAGCTACCCGCTCCTTTTAACCCGGCTATCCTACGCAGGCTTCGACATTTCTGATAAGATCGCCGGAGTTCCACGGCTTGTGAATAATGCATTTTAAGTTCATTTTATCTTTGCTTTGGTTAATGGACATCATGTCGGCGTGGCCAGTGATAAGAATAGCCTGAATCGCAGGATACTTTTCATGGACGCGGACTAATAGCTCGTCGCCTGTCATTCCCGGCATGAGCCAGTCGGAAAGGATGAGTATGACTCTTATTCCGTCATCCACAAGATCATCTATAATGCTTAAAGCCTCATCTGCATTCAATGCTGTCTCATAATGAAAGCGTGCCCCGAAATGTCCCAGGAGTTCCTGCTTGAGCGCGACAAGAATCATCTCGTCATCATCCACACAGACTATTGCACTTGTGCTCGGCATAGTTCCACCCCTCTTCATGTTCTCAGCCAGACAGTAAAGGTAGTTGCACCCGGCTCGCTTTCGACCTCAATTTGCCCTCCGATCTCCTCAACGATGCGTTTGGCGATATCCAGTCCAAGACCTGTTCCTTCTCCGGATTTTTTGGTGGTGAAGAAGGGTTCGAAAATCTTGTCACGGATGGCTTGGGGAATACCCGGCCCGTTATCCGTAATGGAGACCTTCACCCTGTCTTGAACCTTTTTGATGTCGATATTGAGCTTTCCCTTATAATTCATAGCCTGTAAAGCATTGTTAATAATATTTACCCAAACCTGATGTAATTTATCAGGATAACAAAGAACAAGGGGCACCTCTTCGTAATTTTTTTCGATATCGATACCGTATTTTGTTTGGTTATAGTAAAGCGTTAAAACAACCTCAATATCCTTGATAACATCCGACGGAACGACCTGCTGGGTGGAATCCTGATGAGAATAGGTCTTCAGCGCCGAGATGACCTTAGAGGCCTTGTCTGCAGAGCTCCTGATCATCCGGGTGGTTTTATGCATGGTCACAATAGAGTAAGCCATACGAATAGCCTCCCAGACCTCTGGCCTCGTAACCAAGCTAGAAAAGCTGTCGTCATCGGCATGATAACCGATATCCACGAGCTTCTCAATGATTTCGTCAGGGACCTCCAGCCCCCTCTCCTCGGCAATGCGGTAGAAGCGCTTTCTGTTAAGGCGTTTCTCCGACATATCCTGATAGCCCGAAGGCTGAACGCCTATATTGACGAGATCGTTATAGACCTGATAGCTGTAAGGCGGTGCGGTAGCACAGAAGCGGATGACATCCAGATAGTCCTGGCTCAGGATACGGTCAAGAGTTCCGCCCGCCGACGTGATAATCCCTAGGGGCGTGTTCAGCTCATGGGCGATGCCCGATACCAGCTGACCCAGAACGGCCATTTTTTCCTGATTGACAAGCTGATGCTGGGCAGATTTCAAATCCTCAAGCGTTGTCTCAAGCTGATTGTTGGCAAGCTCCAGCTCGGCTGTGCGGCTTATGACCTTGGCCTCCAGCTCGTCATTCAGCTTCTTAATCTCAGCCTCAGCTTTTTTACGCGCCGTGATGTCCTGAATAACAACGATTTGGAATGATGGCTTTTCCCCCAGAGCCCACAAGGGCGAAACCGTCAATTCTGCCCAAACAATGGTGCCATCCTTGCGAATATAGCGCTTTTGGAGTGAAAGCTCCCGGATGCGGCCTGAAAAAAGCTCCTGAATTAAAAGCTGCTGAGTTGGAAGATCGTCCGGGTGGGTGATTTTCTCAAACTCCATATCCACCATCTCTTCCATGGTGTAGCCTACAATATCACAAAAGCGCTGGTTGATAATCACATAACGCCCGGTCTCGGCCATGACAAGGGAAACGCCAACACCAGCCTGCTGGAAAACAGCTCTAAGCTGCGCTTCACTTTCCTTTGTCTGCTGCTGGGCCGCATCGATATCCTGAAACATATGCTCCAGGTCATCGGCCATGCTTCTGATCTCCGGAAAGGCCTTCTTGAAGCTGGCTTCCTCCATTCTTTTCCGTGCAAGGCCATGAGCAGAGCGCCCGGCTTCAATCATGCTTTTTCGGATGGACTCCAGGGGTTTCACAAGCTTTAAGTAGCTCGAAATCGTAAGAGCCGCCGCTACGAGGACAATAATGAGGCCTGTTCGTAAAATTTCATCAAGAAGATTCCTATAGAACTGGTTCCGGCTTTCAGAACGGTCATACCAGATTGTGGCGTAGGCAATGATCTGATTATAGCCTCCGAATTTATAGATGGGAACGATGTGCATCTCTATGTAGGGGCTGTCCGGAGCCTTGTCGGTCGTCACCACATGCCCGTTTTCCGACTGCATCCATATAATGTTGTTCTCCAGAGAGTTGATATGAATAGATTTGAGGTATTTATTTGACAGCTCGGTGGTGATGAGCTTTGTCAGTGTTTCAATATCATAATTCCAAATAGCAGGCTCAAAGACATTTTGAACACGAAGCTCCAGGGCTCTTTCATATTGCTCCAGGCTTGCCTTGCTGCGGTTGAGATTGGTGAAGGCACCAAAGATCATGGTAGGAATGTAAACAATGAGCGTAATCAGTATGACCATGGACGAAAGTCTTCCGGCAAGGCCAATACGCTTGAGAAGGAGACCTTCTTTGTGACGATTCTCTGGCATCAATACTCACACATCCTCTTGGTTTCATCTTCAGGAAGGTATTTTTTGTAGATGGCATAGAGGGTGCCATCCTGTCTCATGTCTTCAATGCACTTTGTGTAGTCCTTGACGTCCTTCTCGGTGAAAAAGGAGCGGCTCAGGGCCAATTGCCGCTGAAGCGGCTTCTCCTCGGGTGCCCAGTCGACGACAGCTATATTTTCTATGTTCATGGTCTTGAAATAAAAAAGATAGCTTGAGGGTATGTTGATTGTGGCCTGCACCCAGCCGTCTTTAAGCGCACTGTAAAGCTCCCGTGTATCCCGGACCTCAACAATCATGCGCCGGTCTCTCAGCTTTTTAACAAGCTTTTCATAGTGCTCGCCATAGTAATAGCCTCTTACAATGCCCACCTTTAGTTCAGTATGCTGGAGCAATATATGCTCTTCCTTGATG
>JAOABT010000490.1 GCA_026418215.1 Clostridia bacterium
TCGAGCACAATCATGTCAGGTTCCTTTTTTGCATAAGCCTTAAGAAGACTTACACCATCCTCGAAGGCCTCGACCTCGTAGCCCTCACGCAAAAGGTAGGATTGGATGAGCTCGCGGATGTTTTCCTCATCATCGCACACATATATCAACTTAGGCATCTCAACACCTCGTCCATAGTATTACCATTTTCACGAAAGCTCCACCTGGTCTTAATGCGTAGAGCAACATAGCTCTATTATCCAAAAAAACCGGGTCTATGACCATAGGACTTTTGCTTCAACAGTACGAAAATAAAGTCCATGGTTAATTTTACCTGTTTTTTAGAATAGTGTCACTTCAAGCTTTTTTCAATTTCCCTCTTGTTTTTTTTCAAATACATGTTATACTACAAGTGAAGTTTTTTATTCATTGGATTGATCCTTTTTGGTATACCGGCCTCTCCTTAAAAGTTTTTGGATAGTGGGTCTAGGTCAAAAGAGGTATAATCCGGAAATTTTTAAGGAGGTTTGCAAATCATGGCAGACAAGACACTCAAATGCAAAGATTGCGGCGCTGATTTCATTTTCACCGAAGGCGAACAGGCTTTCTACAAGGAAAAGGGTTTCGAAAATGAACCCCAAAGATGCCCCGAATGCAGAAGGGCTAGAAAGCAACAGAGAAACAACGGTGGAAACAGAGGCGGCAGATTCTAATCTAAGAATCTCAGAGGAGAGCGAAAGCTCTCCTTTTTTAATTGCCTACAAACTAGCTTTTCAACTTTGGTTGGCTCTCTCTTTTAGCGGCTACTAAATGGAAGCCCTATGACAGGATGTGCTATAGAATGCGCCTCATCATCATACCTATCCAATCCGGGTCTGCCTTACCATCCCCTCTAAGCAAAAAAGCCGCAACCTGCGGCTTAAGAACGTCCATCCACTAATACCGAATTATATAGAATACATGTTATAGTGCAATTTATGACTCAGCAAAGGCTCGTTTTCTTTACGAGTCTCAGAGTATCTTGCCAATCATTCGGTTCGAAATGGCTCATGATTCCCTGATTGAACAGCATGGTTATAGATGACCCTCTGTAGCAACCAATTCCAGATGATCGAGGAGGCTAGTTAAGCGCGATCTCATCACCGGGCTTTACGGAAATCTTTTTTTCTGCCGCAAAGTCAGCCACATTGGTTTCGTTATAGTCTTTTGAACCGTCGGAATGGATGGGGATATAATTTTCCGCCTTGATGAGCTCAGCACATTCCGAAGCCTCTTTGGCATCCATGTTGTAAACACCATCGACTGGCAGTAAGGCGTATTGGAGCTTTTCCCGGGCCAAATCGGCCATTTCAGGAATCTTGGACGTATCGCCTGCGTGATAGAGCTTGATGCCGTCAAACTCCAGAACATAGCCCAGGCTGTTGAGCTTCGAGTGATTCTTATTGTAGGCCGGTACAGCCTTGATCTTAACACCATCAACGTCAAAGCTGTTGTAAACTTCTTTAACGAGGGCGTCAGCTGCTCGAATAACCTTGCAGCCCTCTTTTTGCGTTGCTTTGCTCAGTTCGTTATGATC
>JAOABT010000199.1 GCA_026418215.1 Clostridia bacterium
GCCATCGGCGGAACGCCTACGGTAAGATGCAGGTCCGAGGCATTCATCCTGATGGCGGTTTCTAAGAGCTCCTTCATGTTGTAGTGCTTATCTTTCATGGCTTACCTTCCCATAAATCGATGGTCTGATTGTAGCTGAAGGGCTCCTGCCAGAGCCTCCATTCAAGGACAATACACTGTGCATTAATGCTTTTTCCGGCTGCAGGTTCCGTGATATCCAGTTTGATGTCCAAATAGGTGTTGCGCCCATTTTCCTCTAAAGCAAAGGTCTTCAAAAGATGTAAAATAAGTGGGACCTCAGAGGTTAAAGCTTCATCCAAATCGGTCTCAGTCAAGGAATTCTTAATGTTGGTTCCCTCAAGGTTTTGACGTATGAGCTCATCCAGATAATAAATGCTGAGTGTTGAGAAAGCACGCTGTTCCCATGCGCTCTTGTCCCGGGCCTTCTGATAGCTTGCTTTGATTATGTCATAATCCTGATCTGCTACTTCTTCCGATGCTATACTATTCTTGACTGCGAATATCACTTCACCGGCCTTATCTCTACCCGCTTTTATAAGCTGCTTGACATTAAAAACATAGCGTGCGCCTTCTGAGTCTAATGTGTAAAACCTGACTTGCGCTTGAGCATTGCGTTTGGCGAGCTTAAGCCCCGATGAGGCTGTTATGAGGCTCAACGCGCCAAAAACAACCAAAGCGATCATGGTCAAGGCTATCAATAGGGTTGAGCTCCCTTTTTGTGACTTCATGAAAAGCTTCATGGTCTCTCCCCCCAATAGCTTTCGCTTTCGAAGATGGAAGAAAGCTTGTAGATTTCTGCTTCACCCTTTTTCTCAAAGGGATAACCCGTGAGCCTCGTCACTCTTACATGGAGGGCCATTAAACCGCCGTCACTTTGCGGAACGGGTATGATATCAGCGTAAAGCACATAGGGCGTGTCCTCGCTTTTCTCTTTGCGGCGCCCCCATTGCTTGTCAAAATAAATAACGATGCGTCTCTCTTCTTCCGGCGCATTCCTAAGGTGCCGAACCTCCTCGGCAAACGTGGTGCTCTCGAGAACGGCATGATCCAGATCTGAAGCCTTCAGGTGCTGGACTTGAGCCGACATAAACAACCTCAAAACGCCCACAGCCAGGATGGCGAGCACAACAAGAGAGATCAGTAATTCTACGAGTGTAAAGCCGTTTTTCGGTATGTACTGGCCTTGGCACTTTTTCTTTTCCACTTGTTTCTCCAATTTTAATCGCTTCTGATACTGATAAAGCTTTCGTAGGGCTGTTGGCCGACGATTTCGTAATGGGTCCGAAAGCCACTGAGTGCTTCATCAAAGCTTATTCTGAATGAATCAACGGCGGATATTTTATTGCTCAATTCAGGGGACGGCTTTTCGGATTCTAGCACCATGCATTCCCGTAAATAGCCTTCATAGCTGAATATCCAAGTCTCATAGGCTTTCCCAGAAATATTTTCATCAATCACAAGTGCATTCTCTTCTGTGATAGAATTTATCTTGATATGTAGACATCCTGTCCTGTCATTCTGTCGTATTTTCATACTGACAAATGCCTGGGCTGTTCTTAAGCTTGAAATGCTATCCTTATGCCCGTCAAGACGTTGATAAGCCCCAACAGAGGAGGCAGTCAGGCTTATTAACCCCAAGGATAGGATGATAAGCAAAAGCAGTGTCATCAGCGTTTCGGTGGAAGTGCCTCCCCGAACAGCCTCTGAATCCTTTCTCGAAACTGACGCCATCAATAATGCCACTTGCCTATTCATACCACTTTCATTCTTGCTTTCAAAGCTATGGTCCTTTTTCATAGACCTCCACATCAGGCATGATATTGGATGAGAACGCCTCATAATAGTAATAATAATGCTCCTTGTCCAGGATAAGGCCGTAGTTTCTAGCCAGATACTCAAGGTCGGGCGGATAGCTTCCCTCAAGGGCGTAGCACTGAACACATTCACTTTTGATGACCTCCCTGATTCTCTCGGGCTGTCGTTTTTGCTTATTCTCCAAGAATCCAGTCATGACGTAAGTGAAGTAAATAACCGCTCCCAGAAGGAGTACCGCACTTATTATCTTAAACCAGAGCGTTACGTTACTTTGCCTTCTCATACTTTTTCTAGCCTATAGTAGACATCATGCCTATGAGCGGCAAGAGCACCGCCAAGAGGATGAATGCCATAATGAGCGACAGTATAACCACCATGGTAGGTTCAATGGCCCCGGACCACCATTTTAAGGATATTTCAGTTTCTTTCGCGTAAATTCTCGATAGCCGCTCCAGCATGTTGTCCATGTCGCCTGTGCGCTCAGCAGATCGGACCATT
>JAOABT010000200.1 GCA_026418215.1 Clostridia bacterium
AGATGTGTATAAGAGACAGGCACATCTTTTCGGCGAAAACCCTTCCCGAGCTCCCTGCGAAAAGCATCATTCCACCTTTGGCGGACATACTTTCACCTTCAGTCCAATTTAAAATTATACCCTGCCATAAAGGCCTTGATATTGATCTCAACAAACTGCGGCTTGACTGTCTTTTCTATGGCCTTGAGCCAGACATCCTTTTCGATGTCGGTACGCTTGGCCATAACGCCGATCATGACAACGTTCACAGCCTTGATATTCCCGCAGTCCTTGGCCAGATCCAAGGCAGGAACAGCTGTGACATTCTTGTAATCGGCCTGAATCTTCTCAATGATGGATTCAGGATATTTAGCCCTTCCTATGATAACCGGCATAGGATCGATGCGCTGGGTGTTGATAATCACAGAAGCATCCTTCTTGGCATAGTCAATCCATCTCAAGGCTTCCAATTGCTCAAAGCAAAGCAGGATGTCAGCCTCGTTCTTCTCAATAACGGGGGAATGGATCTTCTCACCCATTTTTACATAGGTGACGACGCTTCCGCCGCGCTGAGACATGCCGTGGACCTCCGAAACCTTGACATCGAGGCCCGAGCTTAAGGCCACATCTCCTAAAATACGGCTTGTGAGAAGGGTTCCCTGTCCTCCCACGCCGACGATCATAATGGCTGTATTACGCATTAATGGCCACCTGCCTTTTCCATAGCGTTGAAACGACATACCTTGGTGCAAAGTCCGCAGCCCACACAGAGTGCGCTGTTGATCTCAAGATGATCGCCGCGGTCGACAATGGCGGGGCATCCGAGCTTCATGCACATACGGCATTTGGTGCACTTTTCACGATTGATGGAAAGGAGCGGGCCAAACTTGACATTCTTTAGGAGGGCGCAGGGCCTCTGGGAAATAATGACCGAAGGCTCCTCTGCGGCTATTTCCTCTCTGACCGCCTTTTCAAAGGCCTCCAGATCGAAGGGATCGCATACGCGAACGCGCTCGACGCCTACAGCCTGACAGAGCTTCACGAGGTCCACCTGACGCGTGGGCTCACCCTTAATGGTGTAGCCCGTGGTGGGATTCTGCTGGTGGCCGGTCATGCCTGTGATGGAGTTATCGAGAATCAGAACCGTACTGGTTCCCTTGTTATATACAATATCAATAAGCCCGGTGATACCCGAGTGAATAAAGGTCGAATCACCAATCACAGCCACAGTCTTTCGCGCGGCATCCATGCCCATGGCCTTTTCCATACCATGTGCCATACCGATGCTGGCTCCCATGCAGACGCAAGCGTCCATGGATTCAACCGGAGCAAGGGCACCCAGCGTGTAGCAGCCGATATCACCTGAAACGGTGAGCTTGAGCTTCTTTAAAACATAATACATGCCGCGGTGCGGGCAGCCTGCGCACATGACAGGAGGCCTAACCGGAGCCTCTGCATCAATGGTGTTCTGCTTTTCCTCCTGCTGACCCAAAACCTTGGAACGGATCAGGCTGGCACTGTATTCGCCTGTAACAGGCAGAAGGGCTTTTCCCGTAACCTTGAGGCCCATTTTGAGGCACTGGTTTTCGATGAAGGGCTCAAGCTCTTCTATGACGTAAAGAACTTCGACTTCCTTGGCAAAGTCCTTGATAAGCTTCTCAGGCAGCGGATGCACCATACCGAGCTTGAGGTAGGAGACATTGCCAAAGGCTTCCTTTGAATACTCATAGGAGATGCCGCTGGTGATGACGCCAACCTTCTTGTCGCCCCATTCAATACGATTCAGGCTTGTGGTCTCGGAGAATTCGCGAAGCTTAGCCATGCGGTCTTCCACAACCAGGTGGCGTTTCTTAGCCATGGCAGGCATCATGACATACTTTGCGGGATTCTTGACATAAGGCTTTATTTCGTAAGCTTCCCTGTCTTCCATCTCGACGATGCCCTGGGAGTGGGAAACGCGGGTAGACAGCCTCACAATAACGGGTGTGTCAAAGCTTTCGCTGATCTTGAAGGCTTCCTTTGTAAAGTCCTTGCACTCCTGACTGTCGGAAGGCTCCAGAACCGGCACCTTGGCGCCGCGTGCAATAATCCTTGTGTCCTGCTCATTCTGTGAGCTGTGCATGCCGGGGTCATCGGCAACGAAAATAACCAGACCGCCGTTGACGCCCGTATAGGAAGCAGTGAAAAGCGGGTCTGCGGCAACGTTAAGCCCAACATGCTTCATGGCGCACACCGAGCGTGCACCGCCAAAGGAGGCACCAATGGCTACTTCCATGGCCACCTTTTCATTGGGCGCCCATTCGGAATAAATTTCATCATATTCGGATATGTATTCAGTAATTTCTGTGCTTGGGGTTCCGGGGTAGGCCGATGCCACGGTGGCTCCTGCCTCATAGACGCCACGCGCGATGGCCTCATTGCCCAGTAAAAGCTTCTTCATGGCTTTCTCTCCTTATTTTCTGTATGCTTAGGCGTTAAGCTTATCTTATTGCTTCGTTTGCACAAAATGACGTAAATCAATTTCATGATATTTGCACCGATGAGTGTGAAGATTAATCACAATGCCCATAATCACTAGGTTTGAACCCTATCGGGTTAACCTCCCCGTGCAATTTCCATCTCGTTTACAGGTATCTCTATTATACCAGCACCAGCCTTATTTGCGCAAATCAACGACGCGCTTGGCCTTACCTGTAGTCCGCTCGAGGGTTTTGGGCTCAACCAGCTTGACCTTGGCGTCAATCTGAAGCACAGTTCTCAGGTTATGGCGGATATCGGCCTCGATTTTTTCCAGCTCACGGTAGCGATCGAGCACAGTCGCATCACCCAGCTCCACCTGAACCTCTATTTTATCCATATAGCCTTCCTTGCTGACAATAATCTGGTAATGGGGCCCGATATGCTTCATACCTACAAGAACGCTTTCGATCTGAGACGGGAAAACATTGACACCGCGGATAATGAGCATGTCGTCGGTGCG
>JAOABT010000214.1 GCA_026418215.1 Clostridia bacterium
AGATGTGTATAAGAGACAGGGCCACACCTGTTCAGGGCGGAGCGGGTGTTATCACCTCGCTTGTAAAGTCTGACGGCATGATTGAGGTCCCTGTGAATGCCGAGGGTCTCGAGGCAGGGCAGGAGGTGGAGGTAAGCCTCCGGAAAAGCCCTGAGGAGCTGTCCAAATCCTTTGTTATCATTGGAAGCCATGACCCCTTGATCGATGAGCTTTCGGATATCGTGCGAAAAACGAGCCCCGAGTTCTCCATTGCTTCCACTCATGCAGGAAGCCTCGGCGGCATCCTGGCTCTTAAGCGAGGCGAAGCCCATGGTGCGGGGACTCACTTGCTGGACCCCCAAACCGGGGAATATAATCTTTCTTATCTTAAGAAATACCTGAAAGGCAGGTTCGCCGTCGTGAGGGCCGTTGACCGTATTCAAGGCTTCATGGTCGCCATGGGTAACCCTTTGAATATCAAAACGGTAACAGACTTAAAAATGACGGGGGCCCGCTACGTTAACCGGCAAAAAGGCTCGGGTACCCGTGTGCTGTTCGATGATCTCCTTATGAAGGAAGGACTCGGTACTCAGGAAATTAACGGCTATCACCGTGAGGAGTTTACGCATCTTGCTGTGGCGGTTCAAATCGCCTCAGCCGGAGCGGACTGCGGTATGGGCATTTATTCTGCCGCGCAGGCCTATGGCCTTGATTTTATTCCCATCTGCAAGGAGCGGTACGACTTTGTTATTCCTGAAAGCGCTCTAGAAGATCCTAGAACAAGAGCCTTTTTCTCAGCGTTAACCTCGGATGATTTTAAGGACAGGCTTGAGCGCCTTGGAGGCTACACCCTCGACAACCCTGGTGCTTATGAAGTGTATGAGCTTTAGAAAGGAATAGCGTGCTGGATCAATTTGGCAGAACAATAGAATATGCCAGGCTTTCACTGACGTCCCGCTGCAATTTGCGATGCCTCTACTGTAATCCCGGAAACGGCTGTATTGAGGCTTCTGATCAGCCCTTGGATGCCGATGCCTTCGACAAAATAGTATCAGCCTTATGCCTGCTGGGAATTAAGAAGGTGCGATTGACAGGCGGAGAGCCACTTTTACGGGACGATATTCTTGATATCGTTAAGCGTGTGTCAGGACATCGTGAGCTTGAGGACATATCCATGACCACCAACGGCATGCTGCTTGCCCAAAAGGCGCAGGCACTCAAGGCGGCGGGGCTCCAAAGAGTCAATGTAAGCCTGGATTCCCTGAACGATGCCATGTATCAACGCCTCAGCGGTGGTGGCAGCGTTTCGGCGGTCATTGATGGCATCCGGGCAGCCTTGTCCTGCGGACTTACACCTGTGCGGTTGAACGTTGTCTTGGTTAAAGGCCTGAATGACAACGACCTGGATGCGTTCATGGACATAGCCAGGCTCTATCCGCTGGATGTGCGTTTCATCGAGCTTATGCCTGACGGCACAGGCTCTCTGGAGAGTGACAAGCTCGTCATCACTCAGGATGAGATTCTGAAGCGCTATCCCGATTTTGAAAAGCATGAGATTCAGGAAAAGGGCCAGCCGGCGGTCTACTTTAAAAGACCGGGCTTTAAAGGAAGAATCGGCCTGATCAGCCCCATGAGCCATCGCTTCTGCAGTGAGTGCAAC
>JAOABT010000231.1 GCA_026418215.1 Clostridia bacterium
GTGTATAAGAGACAGATATTGCAGCCCTTTCCGTTTCTATGAAACAGGATCAGCTTGCACAGCAGGTAGGTCTCGCCGTTATGAAGAAGGCGATGGATACGGCAAAAACAAACTCCGAAGGACTTATGAAGGTGATGGAGCAAAGTGTTTCGCCGCATCTGGGGAATACAATAGATATCAAGATATGAAGAATCCGGGAATAAAGCCCGGATTTTTTTGTATAGATCTATTAAAATGGCTTAAACAGCTTGAAGCCATGCCTTTCCATTAAGAAACCCATCCACGATGATGTCTTCCTGAGTGAATTCTAAGCAATTTTTAGTGATCATACCGCATCCACCTTATGGGCTTGCTTGGTGAAAATTTCTGTTTCGATTTACCTTCAGTGCACGTCGGCACTCGACTTGTTTAGCTTGCCGTTTTGTTAAAGAAATGTCATAAGGGATGAACTCCCTATGCTAAGGATTATTGTCAACCATATTTCAGGAATGTTAGGGAAAGCTAAATGGCGGAGGTGAAAACATGATAAAAAAATTGTTGGCGGCTACCTTTATTATTGCCACGTTAACGACTTCTTCAGCACTGGCAGTTCCTGACTATAAGGCTGCCGAGCTCGGCACCGAAAAGGCACAAAGGAATGACAGATTCTACAGAAGAGTTGACAAAGATATGAGGGAAGAATTTGAAAAGGATCCCTTAAAAGCACTCGAAAAGAAAAAGGCAGAAATTTTAGCTCTACGAAAAGAGGGCAAGATATCTCAAGAGAAGGCGCAGGCCATCATTGACAAAATTGATGCACTTTCTGAAAGGATTAAAGAATTCAACAAGCTGCCTCTCGATAAGAAGAAGGCTGTACTGATTCAGGGCTGCAAAACAAAGCTGGACGCTTTGGTGAAAGACGGCAGGATGACACAAGCAAAAGCGGATGGAATCATGAAGGACTTCACAGCTAAAATCTACAGCTGGGATGGCACCGGTTATCCTTCCTTCCATAGCCGGTCCCATAGCCATATGCACAAGAACGTTGACTGATGAAATTGAAGCCCGCAGGTGTGGGCTTTTTTTACGGGAAAGGACTTCAGAGGCCTGAAGTCCTTTGTCATAGCTTTTTCTGCCACTTTTTCAAAATGGTATCAGGTGTGAAACCAATCTTCCGGTAGAACGGCTGATCGGCACCAACATAGGCCTTTACCCCGCCAAGCCGTCTCATGCGGTTTGCGCCTTCATAGATGACGGCCTTTGCAAGGCCTTGATTGCGGTAATCCTTGTGGGTCCCAACCGGCTCAAAGACGCCTATCTTGTTGAAGGTATCAAACCAAACGGTGGTAAACGCCACAACATCGCCTGCCTCGTTAACGAGACACAAGTCGAGAACTGGGTTGTAATCGGGTGCTTTTTGGATGTTGCCGTAGCATTCGAGCGCGCGGGTTGCATGATCGGTCCCGGGATAATTGAAAGCCATAATGTGCCCCAGGGCTTTTCTTTGGGCATCCACCTCATTCCCCCATTTAAGCTGGAAGCCGTTGGGAATGACAACCTCTAAAGGCCTGTCCAGGCTCATGGAGACAATGGTCTCACTCCATTCTGTAGGCACATAGCCGTGCTTGATGGCGCATGTTTCCAAGGCCTGCATGTCACTTCTGATGGTAAGGCAGTTTTTGGATATCCCATTTTCATACTGAAGCTGTTTGGTTTCTGCATAGCCGATAAGTTCATCCATCAGCGCTTCCGAGGGCTCAAGCGTATCCAGAAGAAAGAAGGCATCCCAATCGGTGCAGGCCACAGCCGCTATGCTGCCATCCGCATATTCCCAAATCCCTATTTTTTCATGCCACTGCTCGACGGTTTTGTGGTGGACCTCCTGATAGTACTCAACGAATTCCCACCTGTCCAGAAGCCAGGTGTTTGGTGTCTTGAGCTTTGCATAGGTTTTTATGATAAAATCGCGTATCCTTAGGTAATCCTTATCTTCGTATTCTTTAAAAGTAATTGGCATAAACTAACCACCCTTCATTCATTTATCTGTTAAAAAAGGCTTAAAGAATCATGTTCCCACACCTTTCGGAGGATTCTCAAAACAAAAAAAGCTGTAATGGTATTCGTACCCTTACAGCTTATCTGTCATTTCCCTGCACACGGCCATGCCATGAACAGCCAACATACGGTGACGTTGCACCAAAGACGATAAGATATAAATGCTATCCCCTACCAACAAAACTACACAGCAATCACAGCTTCCATTTTAGATGGAGGTCGTGTAAACTGTGAGAATTTAAACTGTCAGTTGAGGAATAAAATCATTACTATCAGACACCCTTTATTCTTGGTATTTTGATTCTACCAAACCCTGGGAGAGGTAGTCAACGCCTTTTTGCAGGCCATAAAAGCAAGGGTGCCGTTTTTAAAAACCATCAGCCTCCCAACCCGCTTTCCTGCGAGCTGACCAGGCTTAGAAGGCTTCAGACAACAGGACAAATCTTGGTTTTAAATGGAGGGCTCATGGCATGTATATCGCTTTCAAGACATATACCCCTGTTCCAATTGCAGGCGTCCTCTGTTCAGCAGCTTCAATCACGATTCGACGCGATCCCACAGAGACTTGGTTTGCTGAATGAATACTGATTAAAAGATGGAATCTCCTACAAGCGACTCAACCTTGGACTTGACAGGCTCCTTAGGGGTCGCTTTTTCAAAGACCCAGCGGAGAACGGCTCTTTCAGAGACGCCTACCATTTCGCCAAGCTTCTTGGCAGAGATATTGTTCTCGACCATGTAGCGATAGAGCGAGTAATTTGTCGCAGTCCATTTGCGCGGCTTTCTGAAGGCCGCTTTTATTCTTGGTTTTTTATAGGAGCGCAGCTGTTGCTTGCAACCGCTGCATAGAACGGTTTCACTTGCCTTTCCGCATCGCGTGCAAAGACCGGAAGCTTTTCTTTTGTCTCGCAAATGCCTCATGGCCTGGGCCGAAGCTGTCATTTTCATGCCAATCACCTTCGTATCAATATGTTTTATATGTCAGTATTTCCGATGATTTAGAGAGATAACCTTTTAAATGGAAATGATCGCATTATTGCGCAAAAAATCTGTTTTTTATCGTTGACTTTCGTATCATTTGCCTTGCCTCCAGGTGATATGAGGTATGGTATAATGAATCCCATAAAAATTCTCTGTGAGGCGGCTCAAATGATTATAGATTTTCATACACATGCTTTCCCCGATGAATTGGCGAGCAAGGCCATGGCTACACTGACCTCCAATGTCAATCACATCATAACCCCTGTCCAGAACGGAACCCTATCCGGTCTGATGGATAATATGGATAAATGGGGTATAGCTATCTCGGTTCTTCAGCCGGTCATTACAAAACAGTCCCAAATGCGGAAGACCAATGAATGGGCAAAAAGTGTTTGCAGCGATCGCATCATCTCCTTTGGCGGCATCTATCCTCATACGGATGATTATAAGAGAGATATAGAT
>JAOABT010000406.1 GCA_026418215.1 Clostridia bacterium
GAGCTTCTGATAATCCTGATAACCTCATCAAGATTATCAATAGCTATCCTCAAGCCTTCCAAGATATGAGCCCTGGCTTCAGCCTTTTCTAGCTCGTAGCGCGTTCTTCTGCGGATAACGTCTTCCTGGTGGCTGACGTAATACTGAATACATTCTTTTAAGTTAAGGACCTTGGGCTCAAACTTACCGTCAGGTGCTTGGACAAGTGCCAGCATATTGACATTGAAGGCATCCTGAAGCTGAGTATTCATGTAGAGCTGATTCAGGATGACATTGGCGTTGGCATCACGCTTAAGTTCAATAACAATGCGCATACCCTTTCGGTCTGATTCGTCACGCAAGTCAGAAATGCCTTCTATCCTCTTATCCTTGACCAGCATAGCGATTTTTTCAACCAATCTGGCCTTGTTAACCTGATAAGGAAGCTCCGTAACAATAATTCTCTGACGGTTATTGCCATAGGATTCTATTTCAGTGACAGCGCGCACAACAATTCGGCCTCTGCCGGTACGATAGGCCTCGCGAATACCGCTCTTGCCTATGATGGTGCCGCCGGTCGGGAAATCGGGCGACTTGATGACTTCCATGAGTTCATCGATAGAAATATTCTGATTATCGATATACTTAACAATACCATCTATGGTTTCTGTAAGGTTGTGGGGCGGGATATTGGTAGCCATACCCACGGCAATACCCGAAGAGCCGTTAACCAAAAGATTGGGGAAACGGGAGGGAAGAACGACCGGTTCAATTTCATGCTCATCAAAATTAGGCTTGAAATCCACAGTGTCTTTATTGATTTCACGGAGCATTTCCATTGCGATCTTGGAAAGCCTAGATTCCGTATAACGCATAGCGGCCGGTGGGTCCCCGTCAACTGAACCGAAGTTTCCATGGCCATCTACAAGCATGTAACGCAAAGAAAAATCCTGAGCCATGCGGACTAAGCTGTCGTAAACAGCTGCATCACCGTGAGGGTGGTATTTACCGAGAACTTCACCAACGGTTGTGGCACACTTTCGATAGGCCTTGTCGGGTGTAAAGTTCAATTGATGCATAGCATAGAGGATTCTTCTGTGAACTGGCTTAAGCCCATCCCGGACATCAGGAAGGGCGCGGTCTACGATAACGCTCATGGCGTAATCGATAAAGGATTGCTTCATTTCAGATTCGATATCAACTGGTATAATGCGATTAAGATTAGGATTGTCTATATTACCGCCGTTTTCGGACATTTAGGATGCTTCCTTTCGTATATCCAATCAGATAGGATTGTACCCATTTTTAAATCGTACCCCTTCTATTTTAATAAAGTTTTCCCGCAATGTCCACCTTTAAATAATTCTGCCAAAAGCGGGCATAAAGACGTATCTAGGGGATAGAGGGGAAGATGTAAATGAGATGGAAGAGGGAGCTCCCGGGACAGAGTTTGAAGTTGCGTGGTTCGGTGACTTTTGAGCGACACGTTTTTTATAGGAGTGAGCAAGGGAATTTACTATAGTCCTTTAAGGAATGTTAACCAAAAGGTAAATAGGCTATTACGTAACAGGTTTGTGAGATTTCCATCCCTTTAAAAGCCCTGAAACAAAAAAAGTGCCTGCCCATTCCGGGCAGGCCAAAGATGGAGATCGCATATGTGATCCAAAAGGTCTCCTGTTATTGAGCCTTTTGAAGATCCTCACGTTTTGGGATTCGGACTATGAACTCAAGATACTCGCCGCGGTCAATTTGAGCGGCTCTGGCATTTACACCTGATTTTTTCATGGTGTCGATAGCCTGACGAATAGTGTTGACAAAAATGCGGATATCCTTAATGGATTTTGTGACTCGGCCCTTGTATTCCTCCGACTTTACGTTGCAGCAATACTTATCAAGGGCTTTCTGCACAAGCTCCTCAGTTTTTCTGACATTCAAGCCACGTTCGCAAACTCTTTGAAGAACCTTTAATTGGAGCTGCTCATCCTCAAGCTTTAAGAGTGCGCGCGCGTGCCTTTCAGTAAGGTTATTGTCTGAAAGAAGCTTTTTAACCATGGGGGAGAGTCTTAAAAGCCGAATCTTATTGGCAATGGTCGATTGGCTCTTTCCAATTTTCTGAGCCAGCTCCTCCTGTGTAAGTCCATGCTCTTTAATAAGGTTACGGTAGCCTTCAGCCTCTTCCATGTAACCTAAGTCTTCACGCTGAAGATTCTCAATCAGTGCAAGTATTGCAGAATCATCCTCACCAATATCAACAATAATGGCCGGGATTTCCTTATGCCCCGCCATGGCGGTTGCACGGAGACGTCTTTCTCCCGCAACAAGCTCATAGTGGGTATTAGAAATTTTACGCACATTAATAGGCTGTATGACGCCATACTGCTGGATGGACTGGCAAAGCTCATCGAGCGCCGATTGGTCAAACTTTCTCCTGGGCTGATAGGGATTGGGTCTTATTAAATCAATGGGGATCATTGTTATCTTCTTGTCATCCGGTTTCTTTTCTTCATGTTTTTTATCTAACCCGGGAAATTTGAATTTGGTTGCGATCATAGTGGCACCTTTCCTTTCATCCTCTTTTGTGTATTAGCACATTTTAACTCCTTGGATAAAAGTATTCGCCTTTTGTTTTCATGATCCTTTTTTTTAAATCCACTATTGATCGCAGAAAGCCGCATAATGAGCGGCTTTCCAAGCTTAAACAATTGGTGATTTTGTCGGTTTTCCGCTTTTCCTGGGATAAGCTGGTGGTGTGTGTCGACATTTTCTTACGACGATAACAAATCTTTCATTATCACTGAAAGGAAGTTTAAAGGCCTTGACCTCCTGGATTTCCCCGCCTAAAACCTCAAGAGCCTTTTGTGATTCTTTAAGCTCTTCTTTTGCATCGGGTCCCTTCATAGCAATGAAAAGACCACCCGTTTTGACGAAGGGGAGACAGTATTCCAAAAGCACGGGCAGGCCTGCTACAGCTCGTGCCACAGCGATATCGAAGCTCTCGCGATACTTTTTATCTGCACCGAAATCCTCTGCTCTTCCATGAACGGCCGAAATATTAGAAAGACCTAGGGTTTGGCAGACTTCATTTAAAAATTTGACCCGCTTATCAAGGGAATCAAGAAGGGTGACCTTCAGGTTTTCCCCGGCAATTCTTAAAGGAATCCCAGGAAAGCCAGCACCGGTTCCAACATCGATGATTGTCTTGGTACCCTGAGGCATAAGAGGGAAGATAGAAAGAGAGTCCAGAAAATGCTTGATGGTTATACCTTCCTCATCGGTAATGGCTGTGAGATTAATTTTCTCATTCCATTCCACGAGAAGCCGCGCATAGGCTAAAAACCTATCCATTTTAACGTTATCCACTGATATGCCAAAGCCCTCGGCACCCTGCCTCAAAAGATCCTGATATTTTTTACTTAACATAGCTTCTCCAATCAAACTTATGTCTTTAATAGATTATTAAGATGACGTCAACTCGTACTTTTTAGATGTCTAGTTAGTGAAGATTCTCTATATAACGATAAATATTACTAAAAAATAACACTATGCGTTTAGAACTATCATGATATATCTTGATTTTACTATTTTGATTTAGTTTCCATTATATTGACGGTAACATAAAGGAAATTAGATAACTGTATTGGGTCGCTACGGTTAAACAATGTCGGTTATAACTAAACCCTTTAACTGTTTTCCTCCATATGGCATTGCTTAATCCCTTTTTTTAATCGCTTCTAAGTAGACTAAAAGCACCGAAATATCCGAGGGCGAAACGCCCGATATGCGTGAGGCTTGTCCCAAGGACTGAGGCTTCTGAGCATTGAGCTTTTGTCTGGCCTCAAGACACAACCCTGAGATTTGGGAATAGTCTATATCCTGGGGCAGCCTGCGCTCTTCCATCCGCTTGAACTGCTGGATTTGCTGCATCTGCCGTTCAAGATAGCCCTCATATTTGATGGTAATGACAACCTGCTCAACGACTTCGCGGGAAAGATCGGCTGCTTTACCTACCAGGCGCAAGAAATCATATTCTATCTCCGGTCTTCTTAAGAGATCATAAAGCTTGATCCCTGAAACAAGCCTGGCACTCTGATGCTCTTCGAGTAGCGCATTTACCTCGGCATTTGGAGCCAAGGTCGTCTCTTTTAGCCGCTTAAGCTCTGCTTCGACCTGCGCCTGTTTTGTTAGAAACCTTTCATAGCGCTCATCGGAAACAAGACCTACTTTACGGCCTAAAGGTGTTAGGCGGACATCGGCATTATCCTGCCTCAGCCATAGGCGATATTCGGCTCGGGAGGTCATCATACGGTAGGGCTCGTGCGTTCCCTTCGTAACAAGATCGTCAATCAAAACCCCGATGTAGCCCTCCGATCGGTCTAATACAAGGGGCTCCCTGTTTTTAAGCTTCATGGCCGCGTTGATGCCTGCGATTAACCCTTGAGCGGCAGCTTCTTCGTAGCCTGAGCTTCCGTTGATCTGGCCGCCTGAGAATAACCCGTCAATTTCTTTAAACTCTAACGAGAGCTTCAGCTGAGTCGGATTGATACAATCATATTCAATGGCATAGGCCGGCCTCATAATGGAGGCATTCTCGAGGCCCGGCAGGGAGCGAATCATCATCACCTGTACATCCTCGGGCATACTCGAGGACATGCCCTGAAGATACATTTCCTGTGTGTTGAGACCCATGGGCTCAACAAAAATCTGATGGCTTTCCTTATCTGAAAATCGGACTATTTTATCTTCAATTGAAGGGCAATAGCGGGGCCCGACACCCTTGATATCACCGCTGTACAACGGCGAGCGATGGAGGTTTTCCTTAATGATTTGGTGTGTCTTTTCGCTTGTGTGGGTCAAGTAGCATGAGGTCTGTTTCTTCTCAATTTCTCCCGTCATAAAGGAGAAGGGCGTAATAACCTCATCACCGGGCTGCTCTTCGAGTTTTGTGAAATCTACGCTTCGTCGGTTGATTCTGGCCGGGGTTCCCGTTTTAAAACGCATGAGCTCAATGCCTAGCGCTTTTAAGCTGTCTGACAGCCGATTTGCAGGGAACAACCCATCTGGGCCGCCATTAAAGCTGGTTTTTCCAATAATGATTCGTCCCTTTAAGTAGGTTCCTGTGGTAAGCACGACAGCCTTGCAGAGATAAACAGTATCTGTATGAACCCTTATACCTTTGACCTTTTTATCCTCGCAGAGAATCTCCACCACTTCGGCCTGCTTGATATCAAGATTCTCCTGATTTTCGAGCACCCATTTCATATGCATATGGTAAGCCTTGCGGTCAATTTGAGCACGCAAGGAATAAACAGCGGGACCCTTGGCGCGATTGAGAATCTTGGACTGAATGAAGGTTTCATCAGCTGAAATCCCCATTTGACCGCCAAGCGCATCCACTTCACGGACAAGCTGGCCTTTCGCCGTACCGCCGATATTGGGGTTGCATGGCATATTGGCGATGCTGTCCAAGTTCAGGCTGAAAACTGCGGTTTTAAGCCCTAGCCTTGCGGCCGCCAATGCCGCCTCACAGCCTGCATGTCCTGCTCCTACCACAATAATATCGTATTCCCCACCTATAAATTCATCCATTTTGTTTCTTTCACCCATTCTGTTATTTTCCGAGGCAAAACCTTGCGAAAATCGCATTGATGACGTCTTCGTCGGCATGGTGTCCTGTAATTCTGCCAAGCTCCTCAAGGGCGGCTTTAAGATCCATAGACACCATGTCCAATGTTAAACCCGATTCTATTGCTGTTTTGGCCGACTGTAAATACTCTTTTGCCTTTATAAGCTGAAGCTCATGCCTGGCATTTGTTATTAAGACCTGGTTATCCATGTCCTGTCTGTTTTCCGTGGCAAACTTGAGTATGCTTTCTTCAACCTTTTCAATGCCTTTATCAGAAACTGCGGAGATGAGTAAAGCATCAGGATAATCAGATTTTAGCTTCATGAGCCGACCGTCGTCTGTTATCAGATCAACCTTGTTTAATAGTAGAAGATAAGGGTGTTTTTCTGTCCTAATACGTTGAATAATATCCGTATCCTCGTGGTTTAAACCCTCGCAGGCATCTGCCAGCACCAGAACCAAATCAGCTGTTTTCAATGCTTTAATACTTCGTGAAACACCAAGCTTCTCGACTTCGTCAAAAGTTTCTCTCACACCAGCCGTGTCTATCATTTTAACTGGAATGCCTTTAATATTCACATATTCTTCAATAATATCGCGTGTTGTACCGGGAATATCCGTTACAATGGATCTGTCCTTACGCGTAAGCCTGTTCATTAAAGAAGATTTTCCCACATTAGGCCTTCCGGCAATCACAACCTCCATGCCTTCCCGAAGGATTTTTCCGTAGTGGAAGCTTGATATGAGGCTGTCGATTTCCATAAGGACAGGGCTTACGGCATCACGAGCCGCCTTCAGCGTCACTTCCTCGGCATCATATTCCGGATAATCCAGATTTACTTCTATACTGGAAAGCAGTGTGATGAGGCTTTCCCGAAGATCATTGATTTTATGGGATAGTGTTCCTTCCAGCTGCTTTAAGGCCACCTTGGAAACCCTGTCGGTTCTGGCTTGTATGACATCCATCACAGCTTCAGCCTGGGATAAATCTATTCTTCCATTTAAAAAGGCACGTTTTGTAAACTCACCTGGTTCTGCCGGTCGTGCACCATATTGATATAGAAGGTTAAGGATGTTGCGTGCAATAGTGTATCCGCCGTGGGAGCTGATCTCGATGACATCCTCCCGCGTATAGGTTCTCGGTGCTGCCATTTTTGTCAGGAGCACCTCATCAACAACCTCGTTGCTTTTGGGGTCGATGAGCTTACCATATTGAAGGGTATGGGTATCCTGGTCAATGACCTCTTTCTTTCCCTTAAATATTTTGTTAGCTATAGAAAAAGAATTTGGCCCGCTCATACGGATAACCGAAATACCTGAATTTCCTACAGCCGTTGAAACTCCTGCTATGGTCTCACTGACAAACATGTCGTTACCTCTTTGTAAGCTATTTGTGTTGTTATGCAGTACTAGCATTGACATCATATACAATCATTAGGTCTTAATATAATAAAAGGACAACGGGTGAATCCGTTGTCCGCTTTAGGTTTTAACTTATTGGGGCTTGTAGTTACCCTGCTTATAACGAATAACCACCTTACGGTTGGGTTCTTCTCCAATACTCTGCGTATCCACATATTTATGATTTTGCAGAGTAGAGTGAATTATTCTTCTCTCGTAAGGGTTCATGGGCTCGAGCGTAATATTCTTTCTTGAGCGGATAACCTTGTCGGCTACACGCTTAGCAAGCATCTTCAAGGTTTCTTCTCTCTTTTGCCTGTAATCTGCAACATCGAGGATGACTCTTGTATACCCTTCGAGATTCTTATTCACGATGAGACTTAACAGATATTGAAGGGCATCGAGGGTTTCGCCCCTTCTGCCAATTATGATGCCGATATTATCTCCGTTCAATCGGATGGTCATCTGACCTTCCTCCTGCTGGATGTCGACATCGGCGGAGATTTCCATCTTCTCAAAAATAGGATTCAGGAAGTTTATGATGATATCTTCAATGCTTGTCTTTTTGGTTACCTTAACGACAGCATTTTTATTCCCGATGAATCCCAGAATTCCTTTATTACCCTCATTGATGATCTCAATCTCTGCCTCATCGCGCTTGATGCCAAGCTCTTCAAGGGCTAAGCGAACGGCTTCGTCAACAGTTTTAGCTTCTCTTGTTATTGACTTTTGCAACACTATTCTCCTCCTTCACAGGCGCAGGCGGATCTTTTTTATAGATCTTGTTAAGAGCCTTTTGCTGGATAAACGTCAGAATATTTTGAATAAACCAATAGAAAGACAAACCACTGGGTGTTGTCAAACCAATCCAGAGCGTCATCAAGGGGCTGATCCAGAGCATGCTCTTGTTGGCGCAGCCTTGATTCATGCTGGCTTTGTCCTTCTTGTTATTGGTCGGCTGCGGTTTAGGCATCAAGAACAATGAGGTGAGATAAGTGGTTGCAACCGCCAAAAGAAGCAAGAGCAGGGGAGGCACATTTGTTGCAGGATCGGTTGTGAGCTTTTTGAAATCAAGCGTCGGCGGAATACCGAAATTGAAGACACCAAACATCTTTAACCGGAAATTCTTTAAAACGTCCCGCTGTTGGTCACTAAGATAAGCATTAGAGGCCAGAAGCTCTGGCTTCCTATTCATTTCATCCATGAGCTTGATTTCGATATAGTAATCCTTTTGAGAGAATTTTTTATAGGCCTCTGTGGGATCGTTTTTGATTTGATCAAAGACTTTGGTGCCGCCTATAATATTAGGATCAAGAGTTCCATTTTGAACCGACACGATAGCCATTTCTCCAACAGCCTTGGCCGGTATTTCAAGCATATAGGACATGGGCATTCTGATAACATAGAATAAGGCGATGATGATCGGCATTTGAATGAGAAGCGGCAGGCATCCGGAGGCGGGGTTGTACCCTTTTTCCTGATAGAACTTCATGGTTTCTTCATTCAGCTTTTCTCTATCGTTCTTATAGCGTTCCTGAATTCTGGCAAGCTCGGGCTGAAGCTCCTGCATTTTTTGCGAGGACTTCATCTGCTTGGTGGTTAGTGGCAAAAGAATAAGTCGATAGACCAAGGTAAAAAAGATAATTGAAAGAGCATAGTTGTGAAAACCGATGGTATTATAAATAAAATACATCAGTTTTCCGAATAACAAGCCGATTGCGCTTAATATTCCTCCCATTGTTTTCCTCCGGTTAATTATTTCACAGGATCATAGCCGCCGGGATGAAAAGGATGACACCGAAGGATACGCTTAACCGCCATGGCACCGCCTTTGAAGGCACCATAACGCTGTACGGCCTCGAGTGCGTATTGGGAACAAGTGGGATAGAATCTGCATGAGGGCTTGCCTTTGAGAGGGGATATGAATTTTCTATAAAACTTGATCAATAAGATCAACGGTTGTTTTAACATTCCTTTTCCCTATCTAAAACATCCATCTTATGGAGAAGATATCTTAATTCTTTCCCAATAATCTCTGCATTCGCAGTGTCTTCTGCTTTTCTCGCAACAATAACCAAATCAATGCCCCTGATCAACCGATCACTCAGATATCTCAAATTCTCCCGAATCAACCGTCTCATACGATTTCGAGTGATGGCATTACCAACTTTTTTGCTTGTGGTAATGCCAACTCTCGTCTTCTCAAAACGGTTGGGGAGAACATAAATGACCAGAAAGGCGGAAGCAGAGTATTTTCCCTTGCTATAAACCCTTTGAAACTCATTATTTTTTGTTAGTACAGGCAGTTTACTCATTCGTCAACTTTTTACAAAAACTGCGCATAAAAGAAAAGACCAAATTAATGGTCTTTATGCAGTTAATGTCTTTCTGCCCTTCAGTCTTCTTCTTCTTAATACTTTTCTGCCATTTGCGGTCTTCATTCTTTTTCTGAAGCCGTGTTCCTTTTTACGCTGCCTCTTTTTGGGCTGGTAGGTACGAATCATTTATGAACACCTCCATTCAATCGCTTTTCCTATGGATATTACATCAATTTCTACATATAAGGACACCAGCAAATATTATATAACGTAACCTTGCTGGAAGTCAAGAAAAACTCTGGTATGAATGTGTTGAAACACCGTATGAAGTTTGATATATTTAAAGGTACGGCAGGAAAGCAAATGGAGGAATTTCTAATGGCATCTGGTTTAAGGGAAATATGGGACGAGGTCATGAAGCTACTGGAGACCGAAATGACCAGTGTAAGCTTCAGTACCTGGATAGAACCCATTGTTCCCGTTTCCATTGAAAAGAATACGATCATTTTGGAAGTTCCGTCGGAATTTAACCTCGGCATTATTAAATCGCGCTATAAGGATTTGTTGCAGAACGCAGTCAAAATTGTGACGCGTCGCGATCTTGAAATAGAACTCTGTGTCAAATCAGCTGAATCAAAGTTCCGTAAGGAAGTCCCCGTTGAAGAAAACGCGCCCATTTTGTCAATTCTGAATCCAAAATATACCTTTAGTACCTTTGTAAAGGGTAATGGCAACCAATTGGCTCATGCAGCTGCGCTTGCAGTTGCCGAATCTCCGGCCAGCGCTTATAATCCTCTATTTATATATGGAGGCGTCGGGCTTGGCAAAACCCACTTGATGCATGCCATCGGTCATTACGTTATCGAGCAGAACCCAAACGCCAAGGTGCTTTATACTTCATCTGAAAAATTTACCAACGAGCTCATTAACGCCATTAAGGACGACCGTAATGAGGAATTCAGAAACAAATACCGCAATATTGACGTTCTTCTCATAGACGATATTCAGTTTATCGGCGGCAAGGAACGTACGCAAGAGGAGTTTTTCCACACCTTCAATGCTCTTTATGAGGCTAACAAACAGATTGTGCTTTCAAGCGATAAGCCGCCTAAGGAAATTCTTACGCTTGAAGAGAGGCTTCGCTCGCGCTTCGAGTGGGGTTTAATCGCCGATATCCAGGCTCCCGATACCGAGACGCGTATAGCAATCCTTCGCAAAAAGTCTCAGCTTGAACGCTACGACATTCCTAGTGAGGTTCTTGTCTATATTGCTGATAACATTGAATCCAACATCCGTGAGCTGGAAGGTGCTTTAAACCGTGTCATAGCCTATGCATCACTGACCGGAAGCCCTATTACGCTGGAGCTGGCTCAGGATTGCCTCAAGCAGATCCTCGCGGGTATCACTGTCGCAAACATCAATCATAATACCATCATGAAGGTAGTTTCGAGATATTACGATATTACACCCGATCAACTTACTACTCAGAAAAGATCTAGGGATATTTCTTATCCACGGCAGGTCGCCATGTTCTTATGCCGCGAGCTTACCGGGATGTCGCTTCCAAGAATCGGTCAGGTGTTTGGTGGAAGGGACCACACGACGGTTATGCACGCCTGTGACAAGATACAGGAAGAGATGGACAAAAATGCGGATTTGCGACGCGCTATCACAGAAATGAAGCGAAATATAACAGGAAAGCAATAATACTCCCCAGAAAGCTGTGGATATGTGGAAGAGAAAATGGTGTAGAAAAATGTCAAAAATCTTAACCACAGAATGAAGGAAAAAATGTGAACTTTATCAACAGTATTGTCAACAGTCGAAATACAGGCTATAACAAGGTTTGACATGGTTTTCAACAGAATTCACAGGCCTTATTACTATTACGGCTAAGCTTAAAAGATAAAGAAGAAGAAAACGGAGGCTAAGGAAATGAAGGCAATCATCCTCAAGCAAAACCTGCTGGATGCCATTAATGTTGTGCAGAAGGCAGTTATGGCTAAAGCAACCTTACCGATTCTTGAAGGTATATATGTTGAAGCAACGGATATTCTTAAACTCGTGGGCAATTGCTTTGATCTCGGTATTGAATATACTGTTGAAGCAGACATCAAGGAAAAAGGCTCTGTTGTAATCAATGCCAAAATGTTCGGAGAAATCATTCGACGTCTTCCTGATGCCCCAGTTTCTATTGAGGTCTTAGACGGAAGCAAGGTCCGTATTGAATGCCTTAATTCCTATTTTGAAATCAAGGGCATGGAGGGTGACACTTATCCTTTGCCACCTGCTTATCAGGATGAAATGTCCATTACAATTCCAGAAGCTTCATTAAGAGATCTGCTTCGTCAAACCATATTTGCAGTGGGAACCGACGAAAACAGAAAGATTATGACGGGTGCTTTACTTGAGGCTGATAACGGTGAAATTCGAATTGCTGCATTAGATGGATTCAGGATGGCTGTCAGCCACTCTTTTATTAAAGAGGATGTTAAGTTTAAAGTCGTTATACCTGGAAAGAATATGAATGAAATTCTACGCGTGCTGGATACCTCAAGCGATCCTATAACCGTTTCGTTATCGGGCAGCCTTGTTTCCTTTGTCCTAAAGAATTGCAGAATCGTTTCAAAGGTATTAGACGGCGAATTTATGAATTATAAAAGCTATATACCTGCTCAATTTGAAACGGTTATTAATGCCTCTACGAAAGAGCTCATTGAGAGTCTTGAACGTGCCTCTCTGATTACAAGTGACGACAAGCGCTACCCTGTGAGGTTCAATATCAGTGACGATACCTTGATGGTGTCCTCTACAGCTGAAATTGGTCTTTCTAAAGAGCAGATTAAGATTCAAAACAGCGGTGCAAATCTTCAAATAGGCTTTAACCCTCGTTACTTTATAGATGCTCTTAAGGTCATCACCGACGAAACCATTAAGATTTCCTTTACATCTTCTATTGGACCTTGCATTATAACCGCGGCGGAGCATGAACGCTACCTATATCTTATCCTTCCTGTAAGAATCAAGAACGCATAAAGGGGATAATATGAAAACTGTCACTATCACCACTGAATATATCAAGCTGGATCAATTTATGAAGCTCGCAAATATCGTAAGCTCCGGTGGAGAGGCAAGGTTCTTTATTGAAGATAACTCTATTCTTGTCAATGGAGAGGACGAGAAGAGAAGAGGAAAAAAACTCCGTCATGGTGATAGTATACAGGTTAACGGAATAGATTACGCCATTAAACAAGCTGGTGCAGATAAGTGAATATAAAAAAACTGGAGCTTCAACATTTCAGAAATTACGACTGTGCCTCTATCTCATTTGGGAGTGGAATCAATATTCTCTATGGGAAAAATGCTCAGGGTAAAACCAATGTTCTTGAAGCTCTTTTTCTTTCAGCAACCGGAAAGTCACATCGTACCAATGCCTATCAGGACCTTGTTCAAAATAATTATTCCGGTTTTGAGCTATGCCTGGAAGCACAATGTGAAGAACGAGAGAATCAGATAAAAATAAGATATTCAAAAGAAAAGGGTAGAAGCATCGAGATCAATGACATCAAGCGTGACAAAATTTCCGATATCCTGGGTACGCTCAATATGATCTTATTCTCACCTGAAACCCTGGAGGTCATTAAAGGCTCCCCTCAAATAAGAAGGAGATTTCTCGACATTCTGCTCTGTCAAACCAGCAGACAATACCTTCATGATCTGCAGCAATACAATCAGATAATAAAAAATAAATCCCTTGCTTTACGAAAGGGAAAACAAGAAAAGAAATACGAGGAGATTATTCCTATATGGAACGATAGTCTAGCGAAGTACGGCTCAAGAATATCCCTTGTAAGAAAGACTGCGGTTGATAAACTTAATCTTGCCATGAAACGAGAGATTAACCAGATTACCAATGGTATTGAAACTTCTGAGCTCCATTACAAATCATATACTGATGGTAGCAATTTTGAAGAGGCCTTAAAAGAAAAGCTCATAACAGGTCTTTCAAAAGAGATGGCCTTAGGTCAATGCTTATATGGACCTCATCGAGATGATGTTGAGATTTATTTAAATGATATGAACTCTAGATCATTCTGTTCCCAGGGTCAACAAAGAACACTTGCGTTATCGCTTATAATTGCAGAGCTTCATTACATAGAAGAAATAAAGGGAGAGAAACCTGTGCTTCTTCTTGATGATGTCATGTCAGAACTTGATCAAAAGAGGCAGGAATATCTGGTAAATGGTCTATACACAGTACAGACTATTATCACTACAACAGACGATCTTCCTTATCAGTCTATTAAAAATAGAGATGTAAAGCGTTTTTACATAGAGGCTGGAAGAGTATTTCATATAAGTTGACCGATGACAAAAACTAGACTAAAATTGATAGGGTGGTAACGTGTTTCTTCATATTGGTGCAGATGAAATCGTTTTTTTAAGAGATGTTGTTGCTATTATGGATATAGAAAGGACGACAACCTCCCATACCACACGCGATTTTTTAAAGCATTGCGAGGAGCAGGGAAAAGTAAAGACTATAGGGTATGATATACCGAAATCCTTTATTGTTACTAAAATAAATGGAAAACAAACAGTTTACCTTTCACCCATCTCGTCGGCCACATTGTATAAAAGGGCTACGAGGGTTGCACCAAAAGACAGGAGGAATTAAGACGAATGTCTGAAATTAATAAGTCACAAAGCTATAACGAGGATCAAATACAAGTTCTTGAAGGTCTTGAGGCTGTTAGAAAAAGACCGGGTATGTATATCGGAAGTACTTCAGCAAGAGGGCTTCACCACTTGGTCTATGAAATAGTAGACAATAGTATAGATGAAGCGCTTGCGGGTTATTGCGACCATATTACCGTTATAATTAATAAGGATAATAGTATAACCAACATTGACAATGGTAGAGGTATTCCTACCGGTATTCACCCAAAGCTTAAAATACCTACATTAGAAGTGGTTCATACTGTTCTTCACGCAGGCGGTAAATTTGGTGGCGAGGGCTATAAGGTCTCGGGCGGTCTTCATGGTGTCGGCGCTTCTGTCGTCAACGCTTTATCCGAATGGATGGAAGTTGAAGTGAGCCGCGATGGTAAGATATATAAGCAGCGCTATGAGCGTGGTTTCCCTGTAACAGGTGTCACCGTTATTGGTGAAACAGATATTACAGGAACCAAAACAACCTTTAAACCGGATGACCAAATCTTTGAAGAGACAGTCTATGATTTTGACATTCTTTTAAAGCGTTTTAGAGAAATGGCTTTTCTCAACAAGAATATTACCATTAATCTTATTGATACGCGCGGTGAAGAAGAGAATAACGTCGTTCTTCACTACGAAGGTGGTATTTCATCCTTTGTTGAGTATATCAACAAGAATAAAGAAATTATCCATCCAGAGATCATTTACTTTTCTTCAAAAAAGGATAACGTAGAGCTTGAAATTGCTATGCAGTACACTGATTCCTTTATGGAGAATGTCTATAGCTATGCAAATAATATTGCAACGACCGAAGGCGGCACACACATAACAGGCTTCAAGACGGCCATTACGAAGGTTGTTAATGACTATGCGAGAAAAATCAATTTGTTAAAGGAAAATGATAAGAATCTGTCTGGCGAGGATGTGCGTGAGGGGCTCACTGCAATTGTCTGTGTGAAGCTACCTGAGCCACAGTTTGAGGGCCAGACAAAAACAAAACTGGGTAATGCCGATATCAGGTCCTTTACAGAAAATGTAGTCACCGAAAAACTGTCGTACATTCTTGAAGAAAACCCAAAGGTAGCAAAGATAATTATTGAAAAAACACTCTTATCCTTCCGGGCAAGAGAGGCTGCAAGGAAAGCACGTGAAATGACAAAGAGAAAGTCTGTTCTGGAGTCAACGTCCCTTCCCGGAAAGCTGGCTGATTGTTCAGAAAGAGATCCGGAAAAATGTGAGATTTTCATAGTTGAGGGTGACTCAGCAGGAGGTAGCGCAAAACAGGGGAGAGACAGACGTTTTCAAGCTATTCTTCCACTCTGGGGCAAGATGCTCAATGTTGAAAAATCCAGAGAAGACAAGGTCTATGGAAATGAGAAGCTCAGTCCTATTATAACAGCACTTGGAACAAATATTGGTGAGGATATGGATCTTTCCAGACTCCGTTATCATAAGGTTATTATCATGGCCGATGCAGACGTTGACGGATCACATATACGCACCCTTTTGTTAACATTCTTTTATCGTTATATGAAACCTCTTGTAGAGAAGGGACATATCTACATTGCTCAGCCCCCTCTTTATAAGGTTAAAAAGGGAAAAGATGAATTCTATGTGTACAACGACCGTGAGCTGCAAAAGCTTATGAAAGAAAAAAACTGGAATAAAGAAGACAATAATATTACGATGCAGCGGTTTAAAGGTCTTGGTGAAATGAATTCGGAGCAGTTATGGGAAACAACCATGAATCCTGAAACCAGAACAATTCTTAAAGTTGAACTGGATGATCCCATACTTTCCGATGAAACCTTTACTGTATTAATGGGTGAAAAGGTAGAACCAAGAAAAGATTTCATTCAGAAATACGCAAAGACAGTAAGCAATTTGGATATATAATATAGATGGATTTTATAGGAAAAGACCTCATTGAATTAATCAATGGGGCTTTTTCTATCTGATGTGCGCGCGCCGGGCGCACGTTCTAACGGGTGAAATGAATTTATGAACACAGTACCTATTTCGTAAAAATACTGTTTAGTTTACAAATGAAGGTAGTGGCAATAATTTTGTGCACATTTGAAGACCATCCTCAAGTCAGCTTAGCCTAACTAGTCTGTTCCTGATCTGGC
>JAOABT010000422.1 GCA_026418215.1 Clostridia bacterium
GAAGCCCCAGCCCGCCTATGGACTCCATCATTTGCTCCTTAGTATAGCCCGCGGTCTCGAGGGGAGAGAGGATATCCTTCTTGATATCGCCGATGTAGGCCTTGAGCGCCTTGATTTGGCCTTTGAAGGCATAGGTGCCCAGGCTTGCGGGAATCAGGATGGACTGGCCTTCGCGAACCTTCATCGACCCGGTATCCCATGTAAGCTCAGCGCTTCCCTCCAGGAAGGTATAGGCCACGAAGGATCGGCCATCGGCAAATAGCTGACCGTTTTCTGAAACCTCAATCAGTTCAGCACAGAAATGGGAGTCTGCCACTAAAACCTTTATTCTGACTCCGTCCTTTTCGTAGACCAAGCCAGGGAATTTTCCTTTTAAGGTTGCGCGGTCAAAGCGGATGGAATCGAGCGCCTTTGTGACATGAAGCGGCCTTGCGGTGCCATCCGGGTTCTTTCGGTCGAAATCGTAGAGCCTGTAGGTGGCGTTGGAATTCTGTTGAACCTCAGCCATAAGGATGCCCTTTCCTGCTGAGTGGACTGTTCCGGCAGGTATAAACACAACATCTCCTGCAGCTACTTTCACACTCTTCAAAAGAGAGCTGATGCGGCCCGCCTGAATTTGTTTTTCAAATTCCTCGCGGGTCATTTCGCGGGTGAGACCATAGAGAATCGTAGCATCAGGAATAGCCTCCAGGATGTACCACATCTCAGTTTTACCAAGGTCATTCTCATGAATTTTGGCGTAAGCATCTTCCGGGTGCACTTGGACTGACAGCCAGTCATTGGCATCGATAAATTTCAAAAGGAGAGGAAATTTCTTTTTGTACTGGGCCATGCTCAGGGTGCCCAGGAATCTCTCGCCGAATTCCAGCCCCATATCCTCCAGCGTGCTGCCGGCAAAGGCACCTTCGGCGACGACATTCATGCCGTCGTGATGTGTAGAAATCTCCCAGCTTTCGGCAACGGTCATTTCGGGGATGGCTTTTCCAACCTTTTTCAGATTGCTTCCGCCCCATATGTAATTCTTATATAACGGCTTGAAGGTAAGGGGATATAAGCTGTTAGTGACGCTTCCCGGAATCATCTGGTTCCTGTAAAGGAAGGGTGACGTCCCCACCTTTCGCCTAAAGGTACTGCTAAGGTGAAATTCGCTTGAAAAGCCTGTTTGGTCGGCGATCTGACTCAAGGTCAGATTTTTGTTCTCGAGCAGCTGCTTGACAACTCTCAGCTTTTCCTCAAGCACAAAGTCATGAGTAGACAGGCCGGTTTTGCTTTTAATGACGCGTGAAAGCTGTTTTTCGCTTAAAAACAGGTATTGGCTGAGTTCCTCGCAAGTGATATTCCGCTTAATATTATCGGCAATGTAGCGCTTGATTGAATCCATGCGGTAATTGCTCAAATCACGGTAGGGAACGGTATAGGTTGTGTTGGCCTTAATATCAAGCGCCCGGGCCATGGTAATAATGATTCGATAAACCAGGGCCTTTATCTGCCCAAGATAACCGGGCTTCATGGCATAGGCCTCGTGGAACAGGGCTTCAAAAAGCTCATCCACACGGGCTCGATCCTGTGCAACATGGGTAGGGCTGTTTTCCAAGAGCATGTAAACGTATTCTTCTTCCCCAAAGGCTTCATCCGGTGCTGGCCTTTTTTCTAGACTAAGACTGCATTTGAGCGCATATTCCAGCATGGGGTCCTGCTTGGAAGCCTCCTGACTGTGCAGCAGCCCTGAACCTGTTACATACAGATCACCGGGGTTTAATGGGAAGCTGGAGCCATTCATAACGACATTACCGTGTCCGCTTTTTATATAGTGAAATTCCAGGTTGGAGTGAGCATGCTCATCAAAGGTCATACCCGGCTTAAAGGCCTCCACCCGGATGAAGTCCACCTTGATAAAAAGGTTGTCCACTCTGAACTGGATGTCCATATTCTGAAGCGTTTCGCAAGCCTTCCAAAGAAAATTATCCATGCACTCCCCCGCCTTATGCATCTGTCAGTTCTCAATATCTCTATTGTATAGAAAAAGGCCCTGTCTGACAATGACAGGACCTTGAGATGTCCGATTTATATATGCAAAAGCGTGCGGCCTTTCGGCTGCACGCTTGATGAATCACTTAAGCTGGATTACTTTCCTTCCTGACTTTTAAGCTGCGTGTAGCATTCGCTGCACACATTCTTTCCTTTATAAACCTTGATGTCTCTTGCGTTGTCGCAGAAGATGCAGGCAGGCTCGTATTTCTTAAGAACAATGGCTTTTTCGTCGGAATAGAATTCCAAACCGTCTCCAATTTCAATGTCTAGTACGCGCCTTAATTCGATTGGGATGACAATTCTACCCAGCTGATCAAGACTTCTGATCATACCCGTCGCTTTCATATTAAGTTTCCCCCCGAAAACAATTCATTATGTAGAAATTCTAATGCTTTTATCAACTTATGTCAAGTTTTACTATAAAATTCATCAATATCCCAGTAAATGGGCAATTGCATAAATATTGATAAGGTGTTTGCGAATACCTTAACCATACCAAATCCTGATTTATGATACAATAGTCCAAAGGTCCCATATCACGGTGCTGTGGGAAGAAAGGGGGCGGTCTTGATGGGATGTACATTATGTCCCCGAAAGTGCAATGTTGACCGAGATCAACAACAGGGTTTTTGCGGCATGACTAACCGGTTGATGGCAGCAAAAGCCTTTCTGCATATCTATGAGGAGCCTATTATCAGCGGGATCAACGGCTCAGGTACCATTTTCTTTTCAGGCTGCAGCTTAAGATGCAGCTTTTGTCAGAATGATGCTATCAGTCATGACTGTGCGGGAAAAGAAATCTCCCAAGAAAGGCTTTGCGACGTAATGCTGGAGCTTCAAAGCCAGGGTGCTCATAACATAAACCTCGTCAATCCCACACATTTTTCATCGCAGATTACCGAGTGTCTCATGGCCGTAAAATCAAAGCTTAAAATACCCATTGTGTGGAACAGCAGCGGGTATGAACGCGTAGAAACCTTAATGGGTCTGGAGGGCCTGGTCGATGTGTACCTTCCTGATCTTAAGTATTTCAGCCCTAAACTGTCAGCCTTGTACTCAGGTGCATCCGACTATTTTGACTTCGCAAGCCGGGCTGTGCTTGAAATGTACCGACAGGTGGGCGGCGTTGTCTTGAGCGAAGAAGGCCTTATCACAAAGGGACTGGTGGTGCGCCATCTCGTCCTCCCCAACTGTACCCACGACTCGGTTAAGGTTTTGGATTGGCTATGCAAAAGCATACCGGGTGATGCCTATACAAGTCTGATGGCGCAGTATACGCCTACTGAAAGGGTGAAGGGGATTAACGGTCTAAACCGCCGTCTGACGGAGCGAGAGTATGACTTTATTGTGGGAAAGCTCCATGATATGGGGTTTGAGAATGGCTTTGTTCAGGACCTGGAGTCGGCCAGCCTGAAGTACACTCCGGTCTTTGACCTCATAGGGCTATGAGGGTTTCTGAAGGTGTTGGAAAAGCGCTGTACCTGGCAGGGGTGTATATTTTGTGCCTCCCTCTTGCCATGAGGCATAACCGTAGCTTCAATAGCTTTGCTTCTTGTGGTATGCACCATTCTAGTGAAAGTAAGCGCTTCGATGTATAAAACAGGCTGGTCCTCATGAACCAGCCTTGTTAATTGTCTTTATGGACATTAATCCTATTTCGGAAAGACAGCCACTGGCTTTGCGCCTTCGTGGCCTAAAGTAATTTACTGCATTCGCTTTACATGCCTGCGTGACGAGTTTATATGAGCCTTAGAGGAGCACGACGTTTTTCTGGGCGCACTCCTTCTGCATCTCCTCAGGCCAAATGGAGGACTGAACCTCACCGACATGGGCCTTGCCTAACAGGAACATACAGATACGGGACTGGCCTATGCCGCCGCCCAGGGTGTAAGGGAGCTTTTTATTGAGTATGCTCATATGGAACGGCAGGTGCTTGCGGCCCTCGCATTCAGCTTTTTCAAGCTGGCTGAGGAGCGAGACTTCGTCTACGCGGATACCCATGGAGGAAACCTCAAAGGCTGTGTCGAGCACGGGATAGTAGAAGATGATGTCGCAGTTCAGGGCCCAATCATCGTAGTCAGGCGCACGTCCGTCATGAGGCTTTCCGGACTTGAGCTTGTCGCCTATCTGCATGACGCAGGTTGCGCCATGAGCCTTGCTGTAGGCTGTTTCACGCTGCTTGGGGGTGAAATCGGGGTACATGTCCTCGAGCTCCTGAGTGGTCACAAAGGAAATGTCTTCAGAAAGATAGCGCTTGAGCGACGGATAAGCGCCCACAATATAGTCCTCCGTTTTCTTGAAAACGCCAAAAATCTTTTTAACAACGGCCTTCAAGGTTTCCAGCGTGCGCTGCTCTTTGGAAACCACCATTTCCCAGTCCCACTGATCCACATATATGGAGTGAAGGCTGTCGGGCTCTTCGTCGCGGCGTATGGCATTCATGTCGGTATAAAGTCCTTCACCCTGGGCGAAGCCGTAACGGCCCAAAGCCATTCTCTTCCACTTGGCCAGAGACTGAACAACCTCAACCGTTGCGCCGTCAATATATTTGACATCAAAAGAAACAGGTCTCTCGATGCCGTTCAAATTGTCGTTCAAACCAGATTCGGGACGTACAAACAAAGGTGCAGATACACGCGTCAGATTCAAGGCTTCAGCTAATGCATTTTCAAAAAAGTCCTTAATTTTCTTTATGGCAATCTCGGTGTCTCTCAGATTGAGAGAGGGTTTGTAATCAGAAGGGATGATAAAGGGATTAGACGCCATTGTCCACACTCACTTTCATTTTCCATTATTTGATTAGTTGCAAGTCTAATGGTATCATAAAAGAAGAGACGATAAAAGTATAGTACCTTTTAGAAGTCAATCTAATTTTGGAGGAACAGTTGAATGAAGAAATTCAAAAAGATTCTTGCCATTATGCTTGCACTTTTGCTTTTAGCGGCAACAGCTACAGCATGCGGACAGAGCGGCAGCAAGGAAACTGATGAGGAGGATACACCGAAGGTATCCGACGCGTCCAAAACACCCGAGGCCACCATCGAAGCAACACCTGAAGCCACACCCGAAGCTACGCCTGAGGCGACTCCTGAGGCCACTCCCGATGCCTCTTCTGCATCTGGAAGCGAAGTTAGTGCCGATGCTCTTATGGGTGTTATAGATGGTAACAACTATAACAACGACTATTTTGGCTTTACTATGAGCTTCCCCAAGGACTGGAAGACCTTGACCCAGGACGAGATGCTTGCCAACTACCAGCTCGGGGCCGAATTCATGAAAAAGAACGGAACGAATGAGAAGGTTGTTGACCTTAGCATGCAAAAGATCATTCCGCTTTTCATGATGACCGATACCTCTGGATCAGCATCAAGCCTCAATATTCTTGCTACAGACTTAAGCCTTATGGGCGGTTTGGTTAAAACAGGGAAGGATTATCTGGTTCTTGCCGAGCAGGGCTTGAAGGCACAGAAGATTGACTTTACTATGGGCGAGATCGCAGAAGTTAAGATTGGCGGCGCTGATTTCGGTAAGGTTGACGGCGTTATGAAGGTTAATGGCATGGAGATTTCACAGTCCATGTATGCAACTATCACAAAGGACCACGTTATCCTATTTACAATGGTTTACACCTCTGATGCAGCCAAGAAGTCCTTGGAAGACACCATGAATACCATAACCGTTAAGTAAGCTATGGTATTTGATAAAAGAATCTAAATTCGCTTCAATAAAGCCTTTCGGTTGTCAATATGCCGGAAGGCTTTCTATTTCCCGAAAACTTTTTATGAGATTTTAACAAAAACGCTTGCAAAAAGAATGGAATGTACGTACAATATGATTATAAGGAAAACGGTTTACTAAAAACATGGCCGATATTAAGGGGGAAATAAAATGATTAACAAAGCTGCAATCTATCACCGCGCCGGTTTGGAGTACCGCTACGCGGCAGCCGACGGAAAGGTGTATATACGTCTAAAAACCGCCTGTGGTGATGTTAAGAGAGTTATATTGCATCATGGGCTACGCTATGACAGAAATAATCCTGCTATTGTTGAAGAGCTTGAAATGGATAGGGTTTTAAGCGATGGCATCAGCGATTGGTTTGAAGTGTCCTATTACCCTAAGGACCCTAAGATATATTACTACTTCCACATTGAATCTGAGGATGAATCTGTCTATTATTTGGAAAGCGGTTTCACAAACAGTGTGACAGATAACCTCAATCTGCGTTTCTATTTTCCTTATATCATGGAGTCAGAGATGCTTCGTGTACCCGAATGGTCCAGAGGTGCTGTGGTTTATGAAATCTTTCCTGACCGCTTCGAAAGAGCCGAAGGCTTTGGCCGTGCCATAGAGAATATTGTTGTTGATGAATGGGGTCAAAGACCAAAGGGCGGCTATCACTATTTCGGCGGCAATCTCGAGGGTATTCGCCAGCGCATCCCTTACCTCAAGGAGCTGGGCGTAGAAGTACTGTATCTGACACCTATTTTCAAGGCTCCCTCCGTGCATCGCTACGACATTATCGATTATTATGACATCGATCCGCTGCTTGGAACCAAGGACGATTTGAAGGCTCTTATTAAAGACCTTCATAAGGAAGGCATCCGTATTGTGATGGATGCGGTCTTCAATCACTGCAGCCACCTGTTCTTTGCCTTCCAGGACCTATTGAAGAACCAGGAGAAATCCCGCTTCAAGGATTGGTTCCATGTGAAGCATTATCCCGTTGTTCACCGTGAAAATACTTATCACACCTTTGCGGATGTTGCATGGAATATGCCCAAGCTCAACACCAGCAATCCCGAAGTCATTGCCTATTTCAGTGAAGTAGGCCGTTATTGGATTCGTGAATATGATATTGACGGCTGGCGTCTGGATGTAGCAAATGAGGTTGACTCCAATTTCTGGCGCCAGTTCCGTATCGCTGTTAAGGGCCAGAACCCCGAAGCCCTGATTGTGGGCGAGGTCTGGACAGAATCCTTCCGCTGGCTGCAGGGTGATATGTTTGACTCGGTTATGCACTATCCCTTTATGAACCCTGTGAGAGAATTTGCAGCCTATAAGAGAATTTCTGCGGTCAAGATGGACGAGTGGCTTAATCAGGTAGCGTCGCTCTATACGCATGAGTGTCGTGATGCCCTCTGGACGAATTTGGACAGCCATGACATCGACCGCTTCCTCAACGCCGCCAATGGCGATACAGACGCTTTGATGCTGGGCTCATTCCTGCTTCTTACCTTCCCCGGCGCACCCATGCTTTACTATGGAACAGAGCTGGGCATGGAAGGGGCAAATGATCCTGATTGCAGACGATGTATGGAATGGGAAAGGGCGAACGATGACAATAAGGTCTTTACCCATTTCAAGAAGCTCATCAGCATTAGAAAACAGCATGAAGCATTGAGAAAGGGCAACTTCAGAACCTGGCGGAAGCCAAATGACGGCGTATACGCCTTCTTAAGGCAAACAGAAAATGACACGCTCATTGCAGTGCTTAATACCAACGACTATGAGATGACCTTCGAGGTGAGCATTCCGTCTGCACTCCGACAGGCTCAATCCTTTGTCGATCTTTATGCGTCTGCCAGGGTTGAAAGGTATGACGACAGCTTAACGATTACGCTGCCAGCTAAGACCGGAGCAGTTGTAACCGGGGCTTAAACGTAGCCAATAGCTCATAAATAGCGGTACAGAAGAGCTCATTTTGCATACCAGGTGCCTTAGAGTAAGTTACGATTCCTTTAGCCTATTGTGAAGCAATAAACCAGCATAAAAAAAGGCCTTATGATCATTGCGTATTTCTAAATCTCTTCATAATAGATTGCTCCGATTGCTGTTCCAACAGCAGAAATGCCCGCCAATTCGGCGGGCATTTCTTTATGGGTGCGAAAAGATTTTTAGATACTAATCGAGGGAGAGCCATTAATAGCTACCAAGGGTTTCAGCGAGGGGAAGCAGCTTCAAACCAATACAGGAAGCTTGCCTCAAGAACTTGCCAGGAACAGCAGGTATTTAAACAATCTCCGCCTTAAAGCTCCCTGGCGATAGCTCTATGGATTTGGCCCCGGTAGAGGCTTCCAGGTCTTTGAGCGTCTCTTGGACCAAGGGCAGATGCTCTTGGTTGCATTGGATGCGCAGGCGGTCAATTTCAGCTTTCAAGGACAGGTTTCGCTCGGACTTATAGCGCCTGACTTCACCCATGATAGCGGTGATACACTGGCCAAAATCTATCATAGAGGGATTCTTGGCTTCTTCACTATCCCAAGTCAGCAAATGGAGTGATGGGGTGAGTTCATACTTTTTGAAATAGGAAAGGTAGATTTCCTCTGTGATATGGGGAACAAACGGGGCATAGAGCTTCAAGATTCTTAAAAGGCTCAGGTAAAGCGCGTATTGTGCCGAGCGCCGTTCGCCCGCACCATGTATCTCCGGTTTATAAAGCCTGTCTTTAACAATTTCAAGGTACTGGTCACAGAAGTCGTTCCAGAAAAAGCTGTCGATTTCCTGACGGGCAGCGCCGGCCTCGTAGGCCTGGAAGAATTTCCGGGCCTTGTTGAGGGTATCCAAGCCCTTTTCGATAATCCATTGGTCTATGGGGAGAAGCTTTTCTGGCTTTTGTCCATCGTAATCCTCAAGATGCATAAGACAGAAGCGGGATGCATTCCAGAGCTTTGTGAGGAAGCGGCCGGAGGTTTTCAGCTCTTCCTCGGCAAAAAGCGTGTCGGTTCCAAGCCTTCCGCTGGCTGCCCAGTAGCGCAGGCCATCCGAGGAGTAGGTCTCAATGAGGGCATGAGGCGACAGCTTGGCATTGTCCTTGGATTTACTGAACTTCTCGCCCTGCTTGGCCATGACGAAGCCGCAAACCATGATATCCTTCCAAGGGATCTGTCCTGTATGGTACAGGCTCTTGACAATGGTGTAAAAAGCCCAGGTTCTGATGATTTCATGGGCCTGGGTCCGCATGCTCATAGGATGCAGAGGCCTTTCGTCGGCTTCTCCCCAGCGGCTGTTGATCAGCGGAGTTACTGATGAGGTGGCCCAGGTGTCCAAAACGGCCGATTCAGGGGTAAACTCCGTGGAACCGCATTTGGGGCAGGTCTCATCCGGGCTAGTTTCCAAAGGATTCAGGGGTAAATCCTCATCCGATGCCAGGTGTATGGCACCGCAGGACTTGCAGTACCAAACCGGGAACGGAACGCCAAAGTAGCGTTGGCGCGAGATGCACCAGTCCCATTTAAGGTTTTCAACCCAGAGGAGATATCTCTGCTTCATGCTTTCAGGATACCAGTTGATTTCGTCTGCAGCCCTCAAAAAGCGCTCTTTCTCGCTGAGGATATCAATGAACCACTGCTTCGACGGGATAATCTCGATTTCATGCCCGCAGCGCTCGTGGATAGAGACTGTATGGGTGATAGTTTCCTGCTTGAGGAGCAGGCCCTGGCGTTCAAGCTCCTGTAGGATGGCTTGGCGAGCCCTCTTGACAGGTAGTCCGCCAACGTAAGGAATATCCGTTTGAAGGATTCCGTCCGGGTTGATGACACGCTTGTAGGGAAGCTTGTGGTTATGGAACCATTCAAGATCGGTGGTATCACCAAAGGTGGCGCACATAACCGCACCGGTGCCTTTTTCTGGGCTGACCTTGGCATCAGTCAAAATGGGGATGTCAAAATTGTATAGCGGAACCTTGGCTGTTTTTCCTATAATGGCCTTGTAACGGCTGTCTTCCGGATGAACGAAAATAGCGACACAGCCGTAGAGAAGCTCAGGGCGGGTTGTGGCGATCAAGAGCTCTCGCCCCTCAACAAGGAAGGGGAGGGTGTTGAAGGTTGTTTCGCCCTCCTTGGGTTCAAGGTCAGCCTGTGCGATAGAGGTTTGGCAGTGAGTGCAGTAGAGGACAGGGGTTTCCTTCAAATAGGCCTTTCCCTTCCTGGCCAGGTCTAGGAAGGACTTCTGGGAAATCCTCTGAGAAAGGGGATTGATGGTTTCATATTGCAGCTCCCAGTCAACCGAGAAGCCCATTTGAGTCCAAAGCGCCTTGAACTCCTGCTCATAACGCTTGGTGGTTCCCATACACAAAGCTGTAAAATCACTTCTTTTAAGGCTGTTGGCGCTGATGCCAGCCTCCTTTTCAACCAGCCTCTCGGTGGGAAGGCCGTTATCATCAAAGCCGAAGGGATAGAAAACGTTCTTTCCCTGCATCCTGTGGAACCGGGCAATGATCTCAGCCTGAGTGTAGGAGAAGATATGCCCGATGTGCAGGCTGCCGCTGACCGTTGGCGGGGGTGTATCGATGGAATAGGTCTCCTTGCTGCTGTTGGGATCATACCGGTAGACCTTGTTCTCACCCCAGTATTCCTGAATTTTTTTCTCTCTTTCCTTGAAATCATAGCGCTTGTCGAGCATAGCCTCTAACCTTCCTTTCGGTTGAAAAAATAAAAAGCCTTCGTCCTAACTTACTAGGACGAAGGCTCTAAAGCTTTCCGCGGTACCACCTAAATTCGTACGTAATGAAACGTACACTCTCTTTCGCCATACGGGTTTCCTCTGAAACCTTATAAGGCTGCCCCTTTAACGTGGGGCTCTTACGGTGAAGCCTACTTGCTCTGGAAAAGTCCAGCGCTTTGGGTTCACGGCTCAAGGGCTACCTTCGTTTTTCTCTTCACGGGAAATTTCCACCGTCATTCCCTCTCTATGCTTCATGAGAAAAAGTACTCTTCCCTGTCAACGCCTCTGCTGTATTTTTTATTATTATATGAGCAAAATCATATGAAGTCAACGGTCTTTTTGAGCAAACAAAAATGTCAAAATATTGGTTGGACACCCATTTGAACGTCGTTTGCCGTTGGTTCTAGAGTAACCCGATTCCAAAAAAATTATTAGGCATAAATTCCCAATGGCCCGCATAAAATAAGGATGGTACTTTTTAATGTCGCACATCAAGGTTCCATTTCAATTCAGTATGCGCTGAGTCTCTGGATCATCAGGGAGCGGGAGAACCACATTTTGGGGTGAATCCGGTATATCCGGTAGGGTTAAACTCTTTCGACCCGAATCCGTCAGCTAATCTCGTAAGCGTTGGAAGAGAGGGTGGTTGGTATGCTGTTATTGTCATAGGCTCTTCTTGTCCAATCTTGTCATGAAATTATTTTACGATTGGAGGGAGTTTTATGACCCAAGTCTGTCTCATGGGTCTTGGAAGAACAGGCATGGAGATCGCACGTATCCTTTTAGAGCAAAGGGATATCAAGCTGGTTGGGGCGATTTGCTCTGATTTCACCAGCAAAGCGGGTAAGGATATTGGAGAAATATTGAATATTCCGGATACCGGAGCCAAGGTTTATACATCGAACCAGCTCAAAACGGTTATAGAAAAGCTTAAACCAGATGTTTTCGTTGATTTTTCCAATCACAAAGCCACCATGAAGCACGTGAAGCTCATCTCAGAGCATCATGCCGGGCTTGTCATCGGCACAACGGGCTTTTCAAGGACGGACCTCATGCGCTTGATGGTTCTTTCTAAAAAGAATCAGTCAGGCATCCTTTATGCCCCGAATATCACACTGGGCGTCAACGTCATGATGCTGCTTTCTAATATCGCGGCCCGTATTCTCAATGATTATGACTTTGAAATAACCGAGGCCCACCATAAGTACAAGAAGGATTCGCCCTCAGGAACGGCCCTTAAGATCGCGGATGAGATTGAGAAGGGTCTTGAGGCCACGGGTGTTGAAGTCAATGAGGGTATTCCCATTCATGCCATACGCGCCGGCGGCATCGTCGGACGGCATCAGCTCATGATTGCCGGTGAAAACGACAAGCTAGAGATCGTGCATGAATCCTTCAGCCGTAAGGCCTTTGCGGCAGGCGCTTTAAGAGGCATTCACTTTATCAGGGACAAAAAAGGCTTCTATGAGATGCGCGATGTTTTGGACCTTGAAAAAGTGCTCGCGTCTTACTTTGAAAAGCGCAGGATTGCACTGTATCGGCAACGTTAGATAATAGCCTGCAAGTCAATAATCTTTCGCAGCAGCACACCCTGTTAAAGCTTATACAGATACCATTTGAAGGTCTGGGTCTCATATTTCATTTCAAATACCCGCTCGACCCCATCCAGGACGCTTTGAACAGTGAAGATCAGCATGCGGTTTCCGGCAAGCTTTTCTTCCTTTTTATCCAGGATGCGGTCGATTTTGATTATGCGGGATTCCTGATTCCCCTCCTGGAAGCGAAACTTAAGCGGTTTAATGTTGCCGTCGCTGCTGCTGAGGCAGATCATATCCACACTCTTCATCAAAACCTTCATGCCCTTGCCACCCCCGCCTTAAAGAAGACTGCGCATGCCTGGAAAATCCTCGCGCACGCCGCCTGTGAGAGGAGGGATGCCTGAGTGAATGAAGCTGCCCCGTACGACGGAGGTGCTGCCAAAGTGCAGCCGTATGGCATCGATGCTTGAATCCAAAGCTTTTTTCCGCACGAGGCGCGCTTCATCGAATAAGGAGGTCTGGTAAAACTGGTCGTTGCAAAGGGAAGAGAAGGCCACGCCGAAATGTCGCAGCGGGTCTCCGTCCCAGAGCTCCTGAAAAAGGGATTGGGCCACCTTGTAGAGGCTTTCGGTGTTGTCGGTGGGGGTTAGAAGCCTCCTCTGATGGGAGAAGAAGCTCAGGTCGGTTTTTCGGATGGAAACCGAAACGACTCTGGCCAGGAGCCTGGCCTGACGCAGGCGGGCCGAAGCTGTTTCCACAAGCGAAAGAACATAAAGCAGGGCCTCCTTTTCGTTATCCACATCAAAAGGCGTGGTCGTGGAGTTTCCGATACCCTTGGCCTCGCTTCCGTAAGGGTTGACGGGGGAATCGTCGAACCCATGGGCGTATTGCCAAAGCACCTTGCCGAAGCTCTTAAAATGGGCGGTCAGAAAATGGGGGTCGGTATGGGCAAGCTGCCCGATACTGAAAATATTCAGTCTATAAAGCCGAGGTGCCGTGCGCCTTCCCACCATGAAGAGCTCCTTCACCGAGAGGGGCCACATTTTTTTCGGGACCTCTTGGGGATAGAGGGTATGAACCTTGTCGGGCTTTTCGAACTCCGAGGCCATTTTAGCCAGCAGCTTATTCGTGGAGACACCGATATTAACGGTAAACCCCAGCTCTTTTTTAACCCGCCGGGAGATTTTTTGTGCGTATTCAAAGGGATCTCGCCCCCGCAACGATTGTGTCACGTCCAAAAAGCATTCATCTACCGAATACCTTTCGATAAGCGGTGAATATTCGCTTAATAAATCCATGAGTGCATTGGAACACTGGATATAAAGCGAGTAATCGGGCGGCAGCACCACGAGTTGAGGGCATTTGCTTCTGGCCTGCCAAAGCACTTCGCCTGTGTGGATATCATATTTTTTCGCAGGAATGGATTTGGCCAGGACAATGCCGTGACGGCTTTCCTCGTCCCCGCCCACAACGCTCGGGATTTCCCGAAGATCAATGGGCGAACCGTGTTGAAGCCGATAAACCGCTTCCCAGCTCAAGAAGGCGGAATTCACGTCAATATGCAGAATAATGCGGTTTCCGCTTGGGCTTGCCTCCATAAAAATCCTCCGTTTGAGCACTCAAAACCCTATCTGTCTTTATTATAAAAGAACACATGTTCGATTGTAAAGAGGTAATATTCGCCGAACATGGTTTACAATGAGGTGGATGCGTTGTACAGTAGAAGCATCGGAAGCTGAAAAAGGTTGCATTTGCGCTTCTTTGACGATGACAAATCCGATTCTATGCGAAGACCAAGCTTAGAGAGGATTATTATGTATACGAGGTCTTAAGGAGCTCAGGATATGACGATCTTTTGCTTCAAACTTTGGCTCTATAGATAATACTTATAGCGTTATATATTTAAAAGCCTGGGGTTTGAAGCATCTTTGAAGCTTAAAGCCTTGGCTTGAAGACATATGCACAGAATATCCTAAACACGGGAGGAACTCACCATGACAGATATACTCGGGAGACTGGCTAAAGAGCTGTCGATCAAGCTTTCACAGGTTGAAAGCACGGTGAAGCTTATTGACGAGGGCAATACTATTCCGTTCATTGCCCGGTACCGAAAGGAAGTCACCGGCGGCTTGGATGACCAAGTCTTAAGAGAGCTTCATGACAGGCTCACCTACTTACGAAACCTTGAAAACAGGCGCGAGGAGGTTCGGCGCCTGATCGAGGGCCTCAACATGCTCACCGACGAGATATCCACCAGTTTGGACAGGGCCGTGACCCTTCAGGAAATAGAGGACATCTACCGCCCCTTTAAGCCCAAGCGGCGTACGAGAGCCTCAATTGCGCGCGAAAAGGGACTGGAGCCGCTGGCGGTGACGATGTACGCTCAAAAGCTGGTTAAGGGCGATGTTCTTGCCATGGCGTCTGAGTACATTAATACGGAAAAAGGTGTCAACACCGCTGAGGAAGCCCTTCAGGGAGCCATGGACATCATTGCGGAGACGGTGTCGGACAACGCCGAATACAGAAGGGCCATCCGTGAGCTGACCTTTAAAGAGGGCGTGCTTATCACCTCGGCCAAGAAAGAGGAGGATTCGCCCTACCGCATGTATTATGACTTTAAGGAGCCTGTGTTCAGAATCGCACCTCACCGCGTGCTGGCCGTAGACCGGGGAGAGAAGGAGGAATTCCTGTCGGTGAAGCTTCAGGCGCCTGAGGAGCGTATTGTTGACTGGCTCAAGGGCAGAACCCTCTCAAAGACAGGCTCGATCTTCAAGGAATATATTGAAAGGGCGGTTGAGGATGCCTATGACCGCCTGATTGCCCCCTCCATCGAGAATGAAATCCGCGGAAGCCTGACAGAAGCCGCCTCCGAGCAAGCGATTAAGGTTTTTTCCGAGAATTTGAGAAACCTCCTTTTACAGCCCCCTGTGAAAGGAAGCGTGGTTCTGGGGCTTGACCCCGCCTATCGTACCGGCTGCAAGCTTGCGGCGGTGGACGAAACGGGAAAGGTGCTTCAAACAGGAGTCATCTACCCGACTCCGCCCCAAAGCAAGGTTGCCGAAGCGGCTGCGACACTCAAGGCCTATATTGCCAAATACGATGTTGATATCATTGCCATCGGAAACGGCACAGCATCCCGCGAATCAGAGATTTTTGTGGCCGGGGTCATCAAGGAGGTTCCCAAAAAGGTGCACTACATGGTGGTCAGCGAGGCCGGAGCTTCGGTTTATTCGGCGTCAAAGCTCGGATCGGAAGAATTCCCCGAATTTGATGTTTCCTTAAGGAGTGCCGTTTCCATTGCCAGGCGCCTTCAGGACCCGCTGGCCGAGCTGGTCAAGATTGATCCCAAGGCTATTGGCGTGGGACAGTATCAGCA
>JAOABT010000460.1 GCA_026418215.1 Clostridia bacterium
TGTTCGGCCTTGGCCGCATGATACGTTCGCTGGCCGACGAGCATCATGCACCCAGGTGGCTTAAGGATGAGCACGATGTTCCCAGAAGGGGCATCCTGTTCTCCGGCCTTGGTATGTTGGCTGCTCTGGGCTTCGGGCTATTTTTCCCCAGTGTTTATCTTTTCCTTATCAGTTCAGGAGGCTTTGCTGTGCTTTTTACCTATGCGGTCATCATAGCCACACAAATCAGATTCCGCAAAAAATTCGGCTGCCCTCCGGAAGGCAAGTGCCAGATGCCCGGATATCCGGTCGCCTCATGGCTGGTTCTTCTGGTTATGGTGGTCGCTATTGTGAGCATGCCTTTTATTCCCGAGCAGGCCCCCGGCATGATAGCCGGAATTCTCATGGTCATCCTTTTTGTAGCCATTTACGTTGGTATTAAGGTATACAAGCACCTCAAAAAGGGCTATTCAGCCGATGATAATGGTGAGCCCATCCCTCTGGAACCTCGCTATTCAACTGAGTTTTCTGAGGAGCTTCATATTGAAGATGAAGACTTTGAGAAAGCAGACCATAGCGCCCAAGAAAGCCTCTATGAGGGTGGACAGCTTAATCGCGATGCAAGGCGTTCTGATAATCACGGAGGTGTCCCCCAGGGTAAAAACGGAGATTGTCAAAGAGAGGCTTGGGGAGAAACTCAAACTGGGTATGACTCTGAGGATGAATGGCCCCAGCTTTAAAGCTGTTAAAATGCCGAATTCACAACAACCTTAGGAGTTGCAGTATTAAACGGATACGGGATGTTGAAGTGCAAAAACAGGAGAAAGGGGGCTTATGCCCCCTCATCCAGCTTGATATCCCCGCGTGCTTCCAATTGTTGAAGCATCTGTTGATACATTTTGCTGTCAATTTTGTATTTCCACCTGTAAACCAAATAGCCCGCAACGATGAAGAGCAGGGGTAAGATAAGCATGGCAGTTTTCATGATCAGCAACCCCTGAGGCGTCATGTCTGCAGCTGAATTGGCGTCACTCATGCCAGAGATAATGACGGTTGCACCCACAATTCCGCTGGCAATGGCGGCACCCATTTTGTTGATAAAGGGCTGAAGGGAAAGGGTGATGCTGTCATTGCGCTTGCCTAGCTTCCATTGGCCGTACTCGATGGTGTCTGCCAGGAACATGAGCATCAAAAGCTGTATAAAGGCCTGCCCGATGAAAAGTAATACGCCGGAGGTCCCTATAAAGAGCATATTCATGGGGGAGATAAAGAAAATGACATACCCCAATACCACCAGTACCGTTGCAGCGGTATAGAGAGTCTTTCGGTTGAACCTTTTGCTAAAAATGGGGAATACGATAAGCGCGACGATTTGAGATACTCCAAGCACCAGGGCAAAGAGGGAGTACATATTCACATCTCCATAAGCGTATTTGAAGAAATACAGGCCGAAGGAGGTTGTGGTGGAATAGCCTATCATGAAAAGCGCCATGGCGATGGCTGTAAAAAGCAGCTGGTCATTTTTAAAAATAACCGAAAACATATCCTTGAGCGAGGTTTGTTCTTCCTTTCTGAAAACGCCCTTTAATTCCTTGACACCAAACAGTGTGATGCATTGGCCGCCCCACATTACGATTGTAATCATGATTGCCAGTGAGAAATAGCCCATTTGCATGCTACCAAACAGATTGCCCAGGAATTTCGTGGCAGGAACAATTCCGGCGACAACTGCAAATAGGCCAATATTGGCGCAGATGCGGGCGAAGGCTCCTATCTTCTCACGTTCCTTCTGATCCATACTAAGTGACGGAAGCATGGACCAATACGAGATATCGTTAGCTGTGAAGCTTAAATCCCACATGAGATAGGTTAAGGCAAAAAGAATAAGGAAGGGGGCACCTCTCAGCCCAAAATCGGTGAACATGAGCGTGGTAAAGATTCCCGAAAGAACAGCGCCAATGGCGATCCAGGGCTTGAACTTACCAAACCTGCTCCTGGTGTTGTCAACGATAACACCCATGAAGGGGTCGTTTATGGCATCGAAGATTCGGGCGGCCAGAAGAATGCTGGTGAGCCACCAGAGCATGGAGTTGGAAAGCTGAAGGATATCAGTCAGATAGAACATGATGTTCATGCTGACAAGGGTATAAAGCATGTCTCTGCCAATGGTACCGAGGCCGAAGGTGTAATGATTGCGGTTTGAAACGCTTTTCATGAAGTAACCTCCCTTTAGAATCCTTTATTATTGAAGCAGAGCCTTGGTACAGCTCAGCGTCTGTCTCTTATACA
>JAOABT010000462.1 GCA_026418215.1 Clostridia bacterium
AGATGTGTATAAGAGACAGCTGCAGGACGGAATGGATAAAGCTTCAGCCGTGCAACACCTTATCCGGGTCTCTAAAATGTCACCGCAGAAGGCAGAGCTGCTCGCTGACATCGCCCAAATAGAGGAGAATGTTGTTAAAGCGAGGTCAAATCAGGTACATCTTTATGTGGGAATTCCTTTTTGTTCCAGCCGCTGCCTCTATTGCTCTTTTACGGCTTACCCCATACAGCGCTATAAAAGCCTTGTACCGGATTATATAAGGGCATTGAAAAAGGAAGTGAGGCATAGCGCCGAATGGGTCAAAGCGTTGGGGCTCGAGGTCGGGTCGGTCTATATTGGCGGAGGAACGCCTACGGCTCTTGATGCCGACAGTCTGGCTGAATTACTGAAAGCGCTTCATGAATATTTTAAGCTTTCTGGTATTGAATTCACCGTTGAGGCAGGACGGCCCGACACCATAACGATAGAAAAGCTGAAGGCAATTAAAGACCATAAAGCAACCCGAATCAGCATCAATCCCCAGACCATGACTGCAGAAACCCTGAAGCGTATAGGGCGCCAGCACAGCCCCGAGGACATCGAAGACAAATTTCATATGGCCAGGGCACTGGGCTTCGACAATATCAACATGGATATCATTGCAGGGCTTCCACAGGAGGATCCGAGCATGTTTAACCATACGCTAGAACGCATTGAAGCTTTAAGGCCAGACAGTCTGACGGTTCATACTATGGCAGTCAAGAGAGCCTCAAGGCTTAAAGAAGAGCTTGAGAGCTGTGATACGGCCACAGACTCAGAGGTTGACCAAATGATCGAGGCAGCCCGAAAGTCTGCTCTAGGCATGGGAATGCAGCCCTATTATCTCTACCGCCAAAAGAATATCCTTGCAAATCTCGAGAATACGGGATATGCAAGGCCAGGCCTGGAATGCCTCTACAATATTCAAACCATGGAGGAGACGCAATCCATCATTGCCATGGGTGCAGGAGCCATCTCGAAATTTGTCTTTCAGAATGAAAACCGCATTGAACGCGCCTTTAATGTGAAAGAGATCAACCAGTATATTGACCGCATTGATGAAATGCTTCAAAGAAAGGAAGTACTTTTCAAGGAATACCAAAAGCGATACTCTGAGTAGTTTTATCTATTTTGGTGCTTTTCCTCAGGTATTCGAGGTTAACATCATATTGTGCACACAAATCTTGACGCTACCAGGTATTCAGAATAATCAAAATGGCTTATTTGTCTGTTATATACAGAAAATAAGCCATTTAGAATGCTTAGAGACATTTGATAGTCTAGAATGTTAAGAGATATTTGGCAATATAAAATGCTAATAGAATTACATGATTTTGAATACCTAAAGTAATTCTAAGGCTTTGACTTCTTAGAGAGATTTCATTATTTTGTAGTGCCTAAAGATATTAATAGCTTTGAATGATAGTTTCCGTAGTCTGTTGCAAGTTACTTATTTATCTTTAGCCATGGCGCAGGTTAAGATCTCGCCAACATACATTCTATGGTAATCCTTCAGGGCGTACATAGCAGCATCAATGGATTTATCCAGGAAGTTTTCAGGATTAAGATCCTGGAAATACAGCTTCTTGCATTCAATTACCAATCTGGCTTGCTCAAATCCGGTAGTTTTGTTTTGACCGGCAAAAGCAACGAGCCCAGTTTCCTTGGCCTTATCGATATCTCTGCCTGACTTGGTGCCGCAGACATTGAGAGCCTTTTTCCATTCAGGTGTAAAGAAGCTCAGTGAGAAGGTATCGTTCTTTTCCATGAATTCATAGGTATAGCGGGTAGGCCTTACAAAAACAAAGCAAACATTCTTGTTCCAAAGAACTCCCATGCCGCCCCAGCTGGCCGTCATTGTGTTATAGTGCTCGGGGGTGCCTGAGGTAACCAGCATCCAATCGTGGCCTATAAGAGAAAAAACATTGTCGGTCAAATCATTGGATTTCATCCACTCAAAATGATCGTGCAATTCTATCAACTCCTTCAATTTCCTTAAGGAATAGTATACCATATTCAGGCTGAAAGAAACAGTTTCTAAGGCTGCCCGACGATTCGATGCTATTAGGGTGCTTATCCGAATACAATGGCATGGGAGGGATGCTTTCCATGGTGCCACGAATTGTTCTGGGAACGTATTATTTACCCGAGGAGACCATTTTTGAAGGCGTTTTGACGGGCCTTGCTGAATATCCCTACAAGCTTCTGCAGATTGTTAATTGTTATCTCTATGACATCTCCTTTGAGCAAAGCATTTTAGATGACGCCATCGAATTCATGCTGGATTTTACCCTTGAAGTGATTTACAAAACCTGCCTCAAGGATAAAACCAGCGTTCAAACCTCATCGAAAAAGCATCATGCTCAAAAGAGCATCACCTTGGCCATGCCCTTCTATCGTGATCTTCTTACTCTAATCGATGGGAAAACGCGATTTGTCCATCATTTGAGCGAACTGTCTTTTAAAACGACTCCTGTGGATGAAGGAGCAGTTCAATTGACTGTTCAGGGTACTTTGGATGGAGTGGCGCTGGCTGATACTTACCACAATTTCTGGGTATTGAAGGAAGAAAAATGGGATAGAGAGAAGCAGCTCCCCAAGCCTGAGGCGTCTGAGGCGCCCGAGCTGGATTGGAAAACTCTGCTAGACAGCGTTAACATCAAGGATGTCGTGACGCTTTTTGAAAATCTGATGGTGTTGATCAAAAATCCTATTGGGTCTGAGGAGGGCCACTGTATTGCTGATCCGAAGCTGGAAAGTGGCGAATATTCTGTTAGCAATGATGAAGGGGCAAAGCTTCGGACGGATAAAGAGAGCATAGACGAGAATCAATTCCAGACGGTCATGCCTGAAAAGACTGATACTATAAGGGATAACCAGCCGGGAAAAGGTCTCCATGAACAGTATGGAAATGAAGACAAGCAACAAAGAAAAGTTCAACCTGGAAAGAACGAGCCCAAGGGGACTCTCTATGGAAAGCCTCAAAATGTATGGGCTATGCCGTTAAAGCATGGGAAAGGAATGGTTGAAGAGCAAAAACTGCAAGTTGAAGCATCTGTGGGGGAAAAGCCTGAAACAGATACAGGAAAGGACGGCTGTAATACCGACAAAATAGGAATAGACCTTAAGAATACTCTTTCATCGGATGCGAACAGGGATTTCAAGGACGAGTTATCAGAAATCATGAACCGGTGCCAAAGCCTTGAAGAGCTTAATCAGTCTCTTTATACTCGGTTAAAAGCAGCCTCAGAAAAGCTAGCACATTATAGGGGCGAGCTCAAGGATAGAAATTACGTCATCGGAGGGCTTCTGGAGGTTATCAAGAATAACGGCCTGCTGGAATAGCAAAAGCCCCTGTAAGACGCTACAGGGGCTTTTGAAGAACAAGAGGGAGTCTATCCATTAGCAGGTGTACTCGGGTGTTCCTTGAATAATGACATCCTGGTCAATACCCAGCTTATTAATAATGTCCTCGGTTACGGTCAGGTCGACAATAGTGGTCCAAACGGAGTTTGTATCGCTTGTGCTGATCTGGAGGGTATCCTGAACATCTACATCATAGCGGAAGTTCTTCAAAAGGATATAGGACTGGAGGCTGGGATCTTCCAATTCACAGGGCCTTAAGATAGGCGTGAAATCTGTGAACGGAATGGTTACGTTATACTCGTAGCTGGAATATTGATTAGCACCAGTCGATACAATAATCAAGGATTCGAACGGAGCCGTAACGTTCTGCTTCTGGAGAACAGGTGTACCGGCGGCATTGATGACAGTGGCGTCAATAAAAGCCTTTGTGGTGGCGGCATTGTACTGAAGTCTGTGGGACAGATTCTTGGGCAGTGTGATAACATCAAAGGTGCCGTTTTCAAACTCAACAATCAATACAAGCTGATACCTGTGTGTTACCTTGGACTTATGATTGCAAATCAGGCTGTTTTTAGGATAACCGGGATCAACAAGACGCTTGACGAGTTTAGCGCATTTAACGGGAGAGCCTAATGCCGGGGTAGCTCCGGGGGTGCTTCCGTTATTAATGACATAAATCCTGAAGGGTAACTTTTTACCTGTTGGCACGTTAGTGGCATCATATTCTTCTTGCCATAATGTATCAACATCTGTGAGGACCTTCTTACCAAGAATCTGCTTGGTAAATATATCAACCTCACGCAGATCCTGAAGGGCAGAGACTTCTGACATATGATCAACTCCTGAAAATATTTACAACACTCTGCTTTATACTATGTTTGTCTCGATAAGTCTGTTACTTGAAAAATCGGGATAATTTGCTACCCGAACCCCTTTTTTGCTCGAGCTCAGCCTCTTTTCGCGCGCTCTCCATGAGCTCCCTCAAAAGCTGCTTCAGGGAGTTAAGCTCTTCCTTAAATACATAAAGCCTTTGTGCCATGTCATCATGGTTTTTTTGAATAAGCTCAATGATCTGCTCAAATTTAGAGACTTCAGCTAATTCTTCGGCCTTAGAAACCTCAATAGCGACCGCAGGCGGGGGAGTGCCCTCTGCTATGGGGCTTGGTATTTCACTCATCCGCTGTATTGGAGGGGGAGTCTTATCGGGGATTTCGGGCATTATATTTATTTCCGCTTCGGATTTATCGCGGTAGATACGCTGCCAGCCGGAGGTGTAGGTTGTGTTATAATTGAGGTCCTCCATGTTCTACCTCCTTAAAAGCTCTCTTGAACATTATATGAAAGCATTTTAAAAAGTATATTATATGAGCAAGTACGATATCCTCTAAAGTAATACTTGAATTGAACAATGAAATAAAGTTATGCTAGACCTATAATCCCAGAAGAGGGAGAGGATGCCATGAAACTCGCCAAAGCCATTCTTTTTGATTTGGATGATACCATTCTGTGCTATAAGGACACCTGCGACATAGCGTGGCGGAAGGTATGCGTTGATTTTGCGGCAGCCTACCCGTCCTACTTTGAATCGCAGACATTAAATGACGCTATTCAGAAAAGTGCCGCCATCTTTTGGTCCGACAATGAAAGAAACAGGTGGGGACGGCTCAACATGTTCGAAGCGCGCAGGCAGGTTGTGGCCGCGGCTCTTTCTGACCTTAAGATAAAAAACGAAAGGCTTTCAGAGGATATCGCCGATACCTACTCAAAGCTCCAGTACGACTATATCAAGCCCTTTCCCGGAGCTATCGAAACCCTTGAGGCCTTATCAAAAATGAAGGTCAGGATGATACTCGTAACCAATGGCTCAACCCTTCTGCAATGGGCAAAAATCGAGCGCTTCAAGCTTCATCGCTACTTTGAGGATTGCCTTGTTGAAGGTGATCTGGGGTATGGAAAGCCTGATATCCGTATTTTCAATCTTGCCATGAAACACCTTAATCTCCCGGCGGCAAAGGTGTGGGCAGTGGGCAACGATCTTCAGAAGGACATACAAATTCCCAAAATGCTGGGCATGTATACGGTTTGGAACGATATTGATGGAAGCGGATTGAAGGAGGACAGCCTTATTCAGCCAGACCGTATCGTAAGCAATATTTCTGAAATTCTTTAGGTTTAGAAGCTGCAAGGTTTGACATAAATGGGATGCAAGCTTAAAATAAGGAGAACACTTTTTTTGGGAGGTTATTTACAAATGAAAATCTATCGGAAGGCCTTGGCAGCATTTCTCGCACTCATTCTATTAGCATCATTAGCAGGCTGTCAGGCGCAGGCTCAACCCAAAAAGGATGAAAAGCTGAAAAGACCCAATGAGTCCTTCTTAAAATACGGTGATACTAACGATACCATCGTTGAACTTAATAAAATAAACAATTCTGTATGGGTTCATACTACTTATTATGATTTGAACGGTTCTCTGACGCCTTCGAACGGCCTGGTTGTTCTGACAGATACGGGTGTGGTTCTTATTGACACACCCTGGACAGACAAGCAGACAGAAAGCCTGGACAAGCTTCTTAAGGAATCCTTCAACGCCAAAATAAAGGAAGCCATAATCACTCATGCTCACGTTGATCGCATTGGCGGAGCAGGCTATCTGGAAAAGAAGAAAATCCCCGTCGCAAGCCTAGAGGTCGTCGCAAAGATGGCTCAGAAAAAGGGCTTTACGGTGCCTGACCAGGTCAGCAAGGGGGATTCTGTTGTTCTGAATATTGACAAGACGGACTTTGAGCTTTATTATCCGGGTGAAGGGCATACTGCCGATAACACGGTGGTGTGGATTGACAAATACAAGGTTTTGTTTGGCGGCTGCCTCATCAAGGAGCACGGAGCAAATAATCTCGGCAGTATAGGTGAAGCCAATCTTGATATGTGGCCACAATCTATTCAAGCCGTTAAGGACAAATACCCTCAGGCTGAAATCGTTGTCCCAGGCCATGGTCAGTGGGGAGATGCCAGCCTGATCGATTACACGCTGGAGCTTTTTGATGAGTAAAAGCGTTTAAGGGCTTCCAATTCCTGCTCGGAAGGGGCCAGCTCGCTGTAGCGGGCCTTTTCATAGGTGGTAACTGCCGCGTTAAGCTGCTCATTGAGACTTGGGCTGTAACGTGATTTTGATATTGTTTTTAATGCTTCTGAAGGGGACATGGCTTTTTGAATAGGCTGTCCTCTTTTTATTTCTTTTCTCAACAGCCGGGTATACCACCAGCGGGCTCTTTCCTTATTATCCTTTAAGAAAATATAGCTTTGCTCGTTGCGTGAGCGTGATCGAAACCAGCGGCTTGTGGCCTGGAGCAGGGTTTCATTTCGAAGAAGACTTGTAATTTCATCCTCATAGCCGCAATCGGTTTCATCAGTATGTCCGTGCCCCCTAAGAAAGCTTCCAATAGCGCGCTGAAGCTTATTGCGGACTGTTCGGCAAATCCTTTTGTAGTTTCTGACAAGATATCTTGCCAACAAAAATATGAGTGCGAGTAAAACAAGAACCAGAATAACCACAATAGCAGTCTTCGTAATGCTTTCCAATTGCTGCATAAAAGGACTTGAATAGGAAGGCTCAATGATTTCAGCCGTATTTCCGGGGCTTTCCTCAGGGGGCGGTAAATTTGAAGGCGTTATGGTGATAAGACCGTTGACCCAATGAAACAAGGATGCCAATGCAGTGTTGATTCGGCTAAAGAAACGCATGATTGCGGACCAGATAGCATCGATAAAACCTAGGCTTGAAAAGAACAGGATGAGTAGGCTGAATACCGTGAGAAGTATGCGGTTAGAGCTTTTTGACAAACTAGGTATTCTGGTTCTCCGATTTCCGATTGTTCTTTCATAGCCAATGATGGTCATGTTCATGCATAAAACAGACATGATAACAGCGATTGTGGCGCAAATACCCATAAAGCCCATGTAAGGGCTAAATGTTGAGAGATTCTTTAAGAAGAGGGCTGTTGTCACATAGGCTATTATGCCTACAGCAACAAAGGAATAAAAGCTAAAACCGCTATAGGGGTGCTCCAGGACTCTGAGGGCCCTGATCATGACAAATAGACTCAATCCCCAAACAGGGAGCAGTTTTAGTGAAAAAGAGCAAAGTAAAAACCCAACGACAAGGATAACGCATAGGGTGCCTATTACGGCATGCTGCCTTTTAATACGTACGAAGTCAGTTCGCAGATAGATAAAACCATAGGCCAAAAGAAACAAAAACCCGTAAACAAAGGTGGTAAGCTCAATCTGAAAGAGCTTCAGCAAGGTGAAGCTGATGGGGAAGATCAGGAGCTGCTCGGTGAATAGGAACATTAAACTGTGTTGAAACTTGTCTTTATCCTGCTGCATAACCGTTCACCTCTTTCAGGTCAAGAACCTCAACTGCGTTTCCAGATGCTCGCAGGAGAGCGATTTCATCGTCTATCTTTTCATCAACAAAGGCTGTAACAATAAGGATATCGGTTTTACCTAAGCCGGATTTGCTTAATGTGTTCAAAAAGTAATGGAAGGAAGTCAGCCTGCTTGGATCAAGTAAAGCCATTTCTTCCAGCAGCACGTATAGATGCTGTTCGCCGGAGCTGATGGTCGTTTCGGTATAGGAGCCCTTTTTTAGAGTGCTTTGACCATTAGACGAAAACCCAACCTCCATGCCCTTTTCAATTGCATATTTGGCAATAGTGGCACAAAGAGATATGGCGTTTTCCAGAAGCGCGGAATCGGTCGGCGCGTTCCACTGATGCTCGCTGGTATCTATATTTAGTAGGATCAGGAGCTTTGTGTTGGATGTAAAATCATGTTGATTCACCTGCAGCGTTCCTGTTCGCGCGGTGGCGCTCCAGTTAATCTGCTTCATGGGATCTGTGGGCTGATATTCTCTTACCCCAGCGTTTATGAACGGGTCATCAATGATCCAGCGACGGACGACGGTATCTCCTAGAAAGCTGTGGCTTGGGAATTTCATCTCCTCAAGGTTCAGAAAGCTCGGATAAACTGTGACGACAGCATTTACCGGCATTTCATTGTCGCTGACCTTTGAAAAGCCCAGAAGATCGTAAGCTGAGACTGTAACGAACTTCATTTCGAAATAGCCTCTTTTTAACAGCTTCACCTTATGCTTTCTGACTATTTTAGAAAAGGGAAGCATTGAAAAAACGCTTTTGTGGTAATTGGATTGATTGGCCTCCAAATCTACCGCAGAGGAAAGCCCTAAGGCTTTGTCAATGCGTGATTCAAGAACAAGCAGGGGAACGGGTACGGGGCGGCTGTTGGTGATTTCCTCCCACATGACGATCTCATCGCCTGCATAAGAAAAACGCGATGAAAAGCCGCGTGCACACTTAACCGCGGTTAGACCCATTTTTCTGAAGAACAATGCCTGGGCCACTATCAGTAACACGGTGACCACGATAAGCCTGAGAATCCAAGCCATCAAAGGCCACCCCCTTAAGTTCTGCTGAAGGAAATCTGGTCTTCAGTTGGAACCGGAACCTTATTCATGATACCTTGAAGTACTTCTTCGCTTGCACTGGATTTAAGCCTGAGCGCACCCTTTAAAACAAGGCGGTGGGCGAGAGCGGGTAGGGCCAGGGTCTTGATGTCCTCCGGAACAACATAGCTCCGCCCCTTAATGGCTGCATAGGCCTGTACCTGTCTCTTATACACATCTCCGAGG
>JAOABT010000495.1 GCA_026418215.1 Clostridia bacterium
CTGTACGGATTAAAGGAAATGGGCTACGCCTACGGCATTATTGGCGGAACCGAGAAAGCCAAGGGTTTTTACGAAAAAACAGTGAGCGCAACGGTTATTCCCGAATCAGTGCCAGGCATTTACAAGGATATGATCTAGCTTGTTTTTAGCCAGCAGTGCTTGTTTCTGTAGTCGGACGGCGAAGCTCCGGTGAGCTTTTTAAACATCCTCCAAAAATGAGTGGTGTTGGTAAAGCCTGTCCGATCACAGATTTCGGCAACGGACAATAAGGTATCCCTTAGAAGTACCGATGCCAAATGAATCCGCAGCTTGATGACGTAATCAATGACCGACAAGCTTGTGAGCTTACTGAATTCACTGTTGAGCGTTGTACGGTTCATGCTGAACTGGCGCGCCAGGCTGTCAACCGTTATTCTCTCGTGATAGTGGGTTTTAAGGTATTGGATGACCTGTGAAATGATGTCGGAGGTTTGTTCTTGCGCCACCTCATAGCCCTTTTTTTCTTGATCCTCAAAAAGCTTGGTCACCAATATGAGGAGCTGAAACAAATAGGATCTTGAGCGGCAGGGCCAGGAAGCATCCCGTTGAGCGGCAAGCTCCTGTTGAATGGATATCATAAGGCCGGTAATCTGCTGGTAATAACCAGGGTCTACGCCGATAAAGCCCATGTACGACTGATCCCGCTTGATAAACGGGCAGATGAGATAGCGATCCTGGGCTTCTGTCTGCGAAAAGTCTGCCTCATTCTCACGAATATTTTTATAGTTAAATTTGTTATTGATAATGAATGGCTCAAAATAAGCCGTGCGTATTTGAAAATCAGCTGAGCCAGATGTTTCCAGGTATTCCTCTTCGTTAAGGCATAGAAGAGCAGGGGCAGTGCAAAAAAGCTCATCCTTGTTCACTCTGATGAGTCCTGCACCCTTCTCGATCCAGATCAGTCTGAAGGGAAGAGCCCCTGCGCCTATTTCATATCCCTCACCACAAACGAGCGACAGGCGATAGCCCGGATGAACATTTCTTCCAATTGTGACATACTCCATGGTTTCCCTCCAAAAAGCGGCCTAAATTGATTTTATCATTGAAGACCGCATTAATAAAGTGACTTAAGGAATTGTCGATCCGTAATGAAACACTGCCGATATGTAATTCCACTTATGACGGCCTTCCCTTATAGTAGAGGCAAGGAGGTTGATCATATGTTGAAGAAAGTATTAATCGCAGTCGTGATCACAGCAATGCTCATCAGCTTGGTTGCCTGCTCCCAGAAGCAAGCCGTAAAGGAAGGAAGTGCCACTGTGGACAAGAAAGAGGCCATCAGCATCAAATACGCAGGTAACTCCTGCTTTTGGATTGTTTTTCCTGACGGAACCAAGCTCATGACGGACCCCTACGGCAAGAAATATGCCAATGCCTTCGCCCCCTTCCCGAAGCTGGACCCCGATTTTGTGACCCTCTCCCACATGCATGAGGACCATATCGCGGGACTTTACGAGCTTGATGTCAATCCTCAGCTTATCAGACCAGTCAAGGCTGTTGAA
>JAOABT010000602.1 GCA_026418215.1 Clostridia bacterium
ATGAAGGCATGAGATTAAGCCTCGAATGCAGGCTGGCAGACCAGCGGAAGTACCAGGCATATATCGTGAATGCTTAGGTTCCATTTAGCCATTTGGCAAAAGAATTTTTAACAACACCCTTGACTTATAAGTACACTGTCAGTATACTAAATGTAAAGAAAGTATACTAACAGTGTACTAAGTTTACTGCGAGATAGACGGAGGTCCTGCCATGGAGGAGCTATCCAGACGCCAACGTGAAAGGCTTGTTCGTGAGGAAGATATTGTATCAGCTGCAGAAAAAGTATTCTCACAGAAGGGGTACGAAGCTGCTTCAATGGATGAAATCGCCAAGGAGGCAGAGTTTACCAAAAGGACGCTCTATCAGTATTTTGAAAATAAAGAAGAGCTTTATTATGCCGTTCTCTTAAAGGGTTTTAAAAGGCTTGCCACCTACATGGCTGATGCATCAGAAAATCAGCCGACCGGTTTCGATACCCTCAAGGCCTCCTTTACAGCCTATTTCAAGTTTTATAAGGATTATCCCCATATTATTCGCATGCTGGCCTATATGGGCCACATTAATAAAAAGATTCCCGAATCCAGCACAAAGCGGGGGGGCTTTCTCACGATGAACAATGAGCTTTTTAGTGCCGCCGCCAAGGTCATAGCCCAAGGAAAGGCTGACGGAAGCATAAGACCTGACCTGGATAGTTCCAAAACAGCCTGCAGTATCATATTTCTGCTCACAGGCTTTCTCAATCAGCTGTCAACCAATGGGGAAGGGTTTACAAGCTATTTCTCCATGGATATTGAGAGCTTCAGCCTTGAGACCCTTGATCTTATCATAGAACCTTTACGAAATGGAGCCCGTACACCCCATTAGAAATAAGCGCAAATGAATTAAGCCACGTATTCCCAATTCAGTTTTAGTATATTAAAAAATCCTTCCAAATGATGTCATAGGGTAAATTGTGATGCTGTATGACTTTAGCTTGGCGATCCCAAAACAGGCGCAAAATGAGGAGTGAATATCATGAAAAAAGCTGTTCTCTATTATTTTTCAGGCACCGGAAACACCGAACTCGTAGCAGAAATGGTGAAAGAAGATTTGACTGGCCTCGGCTATCGTGTGGATCTACTCAGAATGGAGGATATCCTGAAGAGCGGTAAAAAAGCAGACCCGTTGGATTACGACCTTGTGGGCATCGGCTGCCAGGTCATCGGCTACGCAGCACCTAACCTGGTGTATGATTTTCTCAAGTTACTACCGAGGGCTGAAGGGAAAGAAGCCTTTATTTTCCGAACAGCCGGAGGGGTACACCCAGTCAACTACAACGCCTCGAAATCCATGATAAGAAGGCTCAAAAGAAAAGGCTATGCCGTTTTTCATGAAAGAATCTTTTCCATAGGCAGCAATTGGATTACCAAGTTTGATGAGGGTGTCATGGTTGAGCTCTATGAGGCCACTAAAAAGAAGGTAAAGCTGATGTGTGAAGAAATTGTAAGGGGAGAAAAACGCATACTTAAAACGCAGTTGGGGCGGAAGGTGCTAATGGAAGCAGCGGGCGCGGTGTTCCCACCGCTCATGAAAACGGTAGGCAGAGATCTGAAGGTATCAGAGGCTTGCACACACTGCGGTCTCTGCATTAAGAATTGTCCTGCCGCGAACATCTTTGAGAAGAACGGCAAGATCAGATTCAAGTGGTCCTGCAACAGCTGCTTAAGATGTGTCTATTCATGCCCCAAAAAGGCAGTTCATTTTAAGACCCTGACGTTCTTCCCCGTAAAAGGCGGCTACAATATTAAGAAGCTACTGGAGAAGAGGGTGCCGACACCAAACACGGCAGGAGTTGTTCCAAGGTTTTTTAAGGAGTATCTTGAAAACGATGCGTTATGACCTGCTCAGGTTGAGCATGTACCTTAGAAATCCCAAACAAAAAAGGATACCTCCAATGAGATATCCTCCAAAACACATTAGCAGAAAACGAGTCCGTTACCTGCTAACCTAAATATATGTTATGTTATTTTACTTGCTCCACCCCAACAATTGACACAGAGCCGAAATAAGCATCCTTGATGCTTTGGGCTCTCTACTTGCCCAACAAGCGATCCACCATTTTACGGAAGAACGACTTCTTTGAATTCTGTGAAGCCGTGCCTGACGCAGAGCTGCCGGTTTCAGCGGGAATGCTGCCTCCGGTACGGAGTGAAGGTTTGGAAGAGGGCTGTGCGTCAACCACAGGCTGTGAAGCCCTCACCACCCGGTGAGCACCCGGCGCGCGTGCTGCCCCTGTTGACGTTGGCTGCCCGTCTCTCGGGGTGGGGCTTGGAACAGTCCTGCTGCTGTCGCGACGCTGAGAGTTGGTCTGGGGAGATGAGCTGTTGGGGGTTCTTAGCTGTACGTCACTCCTGGGGGCTTGTCCATCTGAGGTTGATGCTCTCATACCCGTTCCATTTGTAGTTTTGGTATAAGCAGCCTTATCAGAAACCGGACTCACAGGGCGCCCCTGATGAGAAAGGGTATTCCCCTGGCGGTTTCTATCAGAAGCGGTCTTAGTTCCTCTGTTTCTGTCTGAAGCCTGGGGTCTTCCATTTCTACCTTCGGCATCCCCGGGCTTTCTGCTTCTCTGCTGTGAAGCCTGCTGTCTTCCGCCTTCGGAAGCGCCTTGGGAAGGACGAACCTTGAGGGCATTAGCTTTGACCCATTCATCGGCTTCGGCACGTTTAGCATTGAATGCCTCCTCAGAAGGAAGCTCCCCCTCTTCAATCATGGCATTAATGTGCTCTTCGATCTCATAAAGGCTCATGATGTCATCGCTGGTGACCAACGACAGCGCTCGGCCTTCGTTGCCGGCTCTGCCCGTACGGCCGATGCGGTGAACATAGCTGTCCTTATCGAGAGGAACGTCGTAATTGATAACCAGCGATAAATCTTCAATATGGATGCCGCGTGCTGCGACGTCGGTTGCCACAAGAATACGGAACTCACCGGACTTAAACTGTTCAATGGTCTTGAGTCGCCTGCCCTGGGCAATATCGCCGTGCAGCGCCTGACAGGCATAACCCTTTTGCGTAAGGAAGCGCTGCACTCTATCCACGGCATGCTTGGTATTGCAGAAAATCATGCAGCTTTCGGGTCTTTCCATAAGTAAAAGGCGGTTAAGCCATTTCTGCTTTTCCTGGGGTTCCACGCGATAGTAAAGCTGACGTATGGTATCAACCGTTTTAGTTGGGGATTCAATCTCAATGGTGTAGGGAGTCTTCATGTAATCGGTACAGATTCTTTTGACCTCTGGAGGAATAGTGGCTGAAAATAGAAGGGTGATGCGATCCCGCGGCAGGGTTTTAATAATCTTGACGACCTGATCGATAAAGCCCATGTCCAGCATGCGGTCTGCTTCATCTAATACCAGGAAACGAATCTGCTTGGTTTTGAGATGGCCATGCTGAATATGGTCAAAAACGCGGCCCGGGGTGCCTGTTACAATGGTTACACCCTTGGTGAGGGCTTGCACTTCAATGTTCATACTGTGCTGGCCATAGACCGCTGCTGTTTTGTGGGTTAAGTGCTTGGCCATTTTTTGAAGGTCGCTGTCCACCTGGACGGCAAGCTCTCTTGTGGGAGTAAGGATGAGACCCTGAGGCCCCGCCTCGTTAGGGTCAGTCATTTGAAGCATGGAAACACCGAAAACAGCGGTTTTTCCGCTTCCCGTCTTCGACATGACGATGAGATCCTTATGCTCCAAAATGTGGGGAATGGCTCTGCTTTGTACCTCTGTAGGCTGTTCGAAGCCCATTTCCTCAATAGCCTTTAAAATGGGGGCAGAGATGCCTAAATCATTAAACTTAATGCTCATAGATTCTTCTTTCATTCTTATGTGTTTTTTATATTATATCATCTGGATGGCGCTTATACCATAGATTGGACGGCAGAAAACAGGGCTTTCGGGGGCCGAAAACCCTTTTTTAGCAAAAAACAAACATCATCATACGCTGAAGCTTAGAAATAGGAGCGCCCATGAGTAAGATTTGAGAGAACAGAGACAAAGAAATCGATTTCCTTGCGGGTGTTATATAAAGCCAAGGAAGCACGCACGGTGCTTTCCAAGCCAAACCTTCTTAAAACAGGCTGCGAGCAATGATGCCCGGTACGTACAGCAATGCCCTCATGATCCAAAGCCCTTCCAACCTCCTCCGGTGAATGGCCCTTTAAGAGGAACGACAAAATACCGGCCTTTTGGGCTGCCTGGCCCACAAGCCGTATATCGGGCACTTTGAGCATGGCTTCTTCAGCATAGCCTAGAAGCTCGTGCTCATACCGGGAGATGGCGTCGATGCCGATTGCTTGAATATAGTCAATGGCAGCCCCCAAGCCCACGGCATCCGCAATGCTGCCGGTTCCGGCCTCGAAACGATGGGGCGGTTCTTTGTAGCGTGTTTGCTCAAGGGTCACGTCTGAAATCATGTTGCCCCCGCCCTGATAAGGCAGCATGGCCTCCAAAAGCTCGATTTTTCCGTATAAAACGCCGATGCCTGTGGGACCCAAGGCCTTATGTCCTGAAAAGGCATAGAAATCACAATCAAGCGCCTGTACATCCGCTTTGAGGTGTGCGACAGCCTGAGCGCCGTCAACCAGTGTTTTGGCACCGAACCGTTTGGCCATGCGGATCATGTCCTCAACAGGGGCAATGGTTCCCAAGGTGTTGGAAACATGGGTCAGCGCCACAAGCTTGGTCCGGGAGCTTAATAGCCTCTCGTACTCGGATAAAATGATTTGCCCCTTTTCATCAACGGGTACAGCCTTGAGCCTTGCCCCCGTGCGGGCGCAGACCATTTGCCAGGGAACGATGTTGGCATGATGTTCCAATAGGGTCACAAGAACCTCATCGCCTTCCTTCAGGTTCTGCATGCCGTAGGAGTGGGCTACGAGATTGATGGCCTCGGTAGTACCACGAACAAAGACAATCTCCTCGGTTCGGGCAGCATGAATAAACGAGGCGATTTTTTGGCGTGCACCCTCGTAGGCGTTTGTCGTGCGTGCGGCGAGCGTATGCGCGGCCCTATGA
>JAOABT010000604.1 GCA_026418215.1 Clostridia bacterium
GGCTGAGGCCCTGTTCGGCGATGAGAGCCTGATGATCCGCATTGATATGTCGGAATACATGGAAAAGCACAGCGTGTCCCGCCTTGTAGGATCGCCTCCGGGCTATGTCGGCTATGACGAAGGCGGACAGCTCACTGAAAAGGTCAGAAGAAAGCCTTATTCCGTGGTCCTGTTTGATGAGATTGAAAAGGCTCATCCCGATGTCTTCAACATGCTGCTGCAAATCCTGGACGACGGACGCTTAACCGACTCTACCGGAAGAACCGTTGATTTCAGAAACACTGTCATCATTATGACCTCCAACGTGGGTGCCAGGGAAATTGTGGAGCCCAAGCGCCTTGGCTTCGGGTCCATGGAGGAGAATGCGGCACGGGACTATGAGGATATGAAGAAGAACGTCATGTCCGAGCTTAAGAAGACCTTCCGGCCCGAGTTCTTGAATCGTGTCGATGAAATCATCGTGTTCCATCCTCTGAACCGCGAGGAGATCAAGAGCATCGCAGACCTGATGCTCAAGGAGGTTTCCAAGCGCCTCAAGCAGACCCATATCAAGGTGAGCTTTGCAGAGGATATCAAGGATTACCTTGCCGAAAAGGGCTATGACAAGACCTATGGCGCAAGGCCCTTGAAACGGGCCATTCAGGAGCAGATTGAGGATAAGCTGGCTGAAGCCATCCTGGACGGCAATGTCAAGGAAGGCGACGCGGTTTCAATCTCCTTCAACCAAGGCAGAATTGAGGTTGAAAAGCTAAGCAACAGCGCCAGTCATCCTAATGAGTAATATTCAAAGGAGGGAGCGAAAGCCGCCCTCCTTTGCTTTAAGTCTTCATAAAATCTCCATAACCTCGTGCTAGCATGGTGGTAAAAGATTTAGAGAAGCGGTCATATAAAGGAAGTGTTAGTGTGGACCGGAAAAGCATGATGAAAATTACCGGCATGAGCTGTACAGCCTGTGCCGCCAGAATAGAAAAGGGTCTTTCAAAGCTCACCGGTGTGGCCTCGGCCAATGTCAACCTGGCCATGGAGAGAGCCATGGTTGAGCACGATGATGCCATCCTTTCACCTGAGCAGCTTGAGGAAGCTGTAAGAAAGCTGGGCTATGGTGCTGAGCTCATAAAGCCAGTCGACAAAAGCAAGGTTGACCTGGCCATTAGCGGCATGACCTGCGCAGCCTGTGCAGCGCGTATCGAGAAGCGGCTAAGCAAGCTGGACGGTGCTGGCAAGGCATCGGTGAATCTTGCAACGGAGCGTGCTCATATTGAATATGATCCTGATAAGGTCAAGGTTTCAGATATGATCAAAGCCATCGAGGCTCTCGGCTACAGTGCCAAGAGGGCCACCATGGAAACACAGGATAAGGAAAAGGAGCAGCGCCAGAAGGAGATCAAAGGGCTTTTCAGGCTTTTGATCCTGTCGGCAGCCTTAACCGCACCTTTGCTCTTGTCCATGATTCTCTCCATGCTTACCATGGAAGGGCCCTTAATGGAGCTTCTTCACAACCCCATCTTCCAGCTCATATTGGCAACGCCTATCCAGTTCGGCATAGGGTACCGTTTTTACAAGCATGCCTACCTGGCCTTGAGAAGCAAGAGCGCCAATATGGATGTGCTCATTGCCATGGGTACCTCCGCGGCCTATTTCTTTAGTGTCTACAATGCCTTCTTCCAGCAGGTTGCGGCAGGGCAGATGAAGGACCTCTATTTCGAGGCCGCTTCCGTCATCATAACGCTCATTCTGCTCGGCAAGTATCTGGAGGCCGTGGCAAAGGGCAAAACCTCTGAGGCCATCAAGAAGCTCATGGGCCTTCAGGCCAAGACTGCCCGCGTTATTCGAAATGACGTAGAAGAGGATATTCCTATCGAAGAGGTTGAAACGGGCGATATCATTGTGGTGCGTCCCGGTGAAAAGGTTCCGGTCGACGGCAAAATCCTCTCAGGCCATTCGTCGCTTGATGAGTCCATGCTCACAGGCGAGAGCCTTCCGGTAGAGAAGCAGGAAGGCGATAGGGTTATCGGGGCCACCATCAACCGCTATGGCACCTTTACCTTTAAGGCTACCAAGGTTGGTAGCGACACCGCGTTATCACAGATCATCAGGCTGGTCGAGGAGGCGCAGGGCTCCAAGGCCCCTATTCAAAAGATTGCCGATAAGGTTTCGGGTATTTTCGTCCCTGTGGTCATTGGTATAGCTTTTGTGACCTTTATCCTGTGGATGCTCATAACGGGCGACTTTACAAGATCGCTCATGAGTGCGGTCTCTGTGCTTGTTATCGCCTGCCCCTGCGCATTGGGCCTGGCAACGCCGACAGCGATCATGGTGGGGACGGGTAAGGGCGCCGAAAACGGTATTCTCATCAAGGGCGGAGAGCACCTTGAGAATGCTTACAGGCTGAATACTGTCGTTCTTGATAAAACAGGCACCATTACCA
>JAOABT010000649.1 GCA_026418215.1 Clostridia bacterium
ATAAGAGACAGCTCCGGTTCAGGGCGAGCTGGACCCGGAGGATTACATCATTCACGACAGCGATATCAATGATATCCTGGACGAGCTCAAGGCAAACGGTGCTCAGGCCATTTCCATCAATGATGAGCGTGTCATTAAGACCACAAAGCCTGTCTGTGCGGGACCCACTATCATCGTCAATGAGAACCGCTATCCGCCGCCCTATGTTTTCAAGGTTATTGGCGATCCTGAAATGCTCTATGAGGCCATCGAGTCCATGCCGCAGGTGGCTTTCATGCGGCTTGTGGACATCAGGGTCGATATTGTCAAGCAAAACGATATTGTTGTGGACCGGTACCATCCGATGCGTTCGCTGGATAAAATGTTCAAAAGCCTGGAGGTGGTCACAAAATGAAAACGTTCAAAATGATGTCCTTAACGGTGGTTTGCCTCCTTCTGGGGATCACCATCGCGTGGCAGTTTAGAAGCGTCAAGCTCAATCAGGTTCTGGCGCAATATGAAAAGAAAAACGTCAGTCAGATTATCGATGAGCTTCTTATGGAGAAAAGCAACAATGACACCCTGAAGGTTCGTTTGCAGGAGCTCCAGAAGGAGGTCGATGCCTTTAAAAACGACGAAAATGTGGATCAGCAGTATGTGGACCAGATGAAGCAGTCTGTCCTTCTAACGCGTATGATGGCAGGTCTTGAGACCGTCAAGGGCAGTGGCATGGTGCTGGTCGTGGAGGCCGGGGGCGAGAGAAGTGTGGATGCCTCCGACATTGAGGATCTTGTCAACGAGCTCAAGGCCTCCGATGTTCAGGCTATTTGCGTCAATGACGAAAGAATTGTTGCCATGAGCGAAATCCGGAAAGCCGGCGATTATGTCATGATCAACGGCCGCCAGCTCGTGCCGCCCTATACCATCAAGGCCATCGGCGATCCCGAGAAGATAGACCGTTCCTTGAAGCTCATGGGAGGCATCCTTTCAAGGTATGAGGTCCGCGATTTCAAGGTCGATCTTAAAAAGGACGACAATATTGTCATCCCCGGTGTACGTGATGACGGAACCGTATTAAGAATTGATAAGCTTACTCCGGTAGATCAGTAATTTTGGCTTGTCCGCCCTTAATATAATGATGGTAGGAGAAACAAGAGTCATGCATTGGCAATGGCTCTTTTTTATTCGTTGAAGCGGGGTCACGGGCGGGACATAACGTAAGGCTGCGTTGTAAGCGTTTACTTGCAACGGGCATGGGTTTGCTCTTATGGACTGCTGTTTGGACCCCGGGAGAGGGTGTGCATGAAAAATCTGAACCGGAACTTTGCCCTCCTGGTTATTGTCATACTGGCTGCGCTCACAGCCGCGCTCTACTTCATTCCCGAGCTTCCCAGCCTGACAGCCTGGAACTACGCCGTGGAACTCACCGGCCCGCTTTCCGAGGGCAGCGAGAACGTGGATACCCCCGAGTATCTGGCTTCAAGCCTTGAGGACACCTACAGCGGCTTGAGAAGCTGGGGCATTGCAAGAGGCAAAAACGGAGAATTTCCGAGAGCCGACCCCGGCGCACCGGAGCTTATCGCCAAGTACCAGTCTCTTTATATCGGTGACAAGACCAAGAACAAGATTTACCTGACCTTCGACGAGGGCTACGAAAATGGCTACACCTCTAAGATTTTGGATGTGCTCTCGGAGAACAAGGTCAATGCCATCTTCTTTATCACCGGGCCCTATCTTGACAAGCATGACGACCTTGTGAAGCGCATGCTGGACGAGGGGCATGCGGTGGGCAACCATACCATCAACCATAAAAGCCTCCCCTTACTGGATGACCGTGAACTCGAGCAGGAGATAGTTGGCCTGGACAGCCAGTTCTTTGAAAAGTTTGGCAAGAACATGGTTTACCTGAGGGCTCCGAAGGGCGAATACAGCGAGAGAACGCTGGAGCTTACAGCCAAGATGGGCTATGTCAATGTTTTCTGGAGCTTTGCCTATGACGACTGGGCTGTAAACCGTCAGCGAGGCTGGCAGTACGCCTTTGACAAGGTTAAGAACAATCTTCACAATGGCGAGATTTTGCTGCTTCACGCCGTATCAAAGGATAATGCCGACGCCCTGGACGCTATTATCAAATATGCCAGAGAGGCAGGCTACGAATTTGGAGATGTCTTCGAGCTAGAAAGGCTTGCACGGGGTGAGATGCCATGAAAAGGGGAATTCACAGAATCAAGAAGCAGAAAAAGCCTGAGGATGCTTCCGGCCAAAGCCTTGGCGAGCGTCTCGCGCGAATATTTGAAATTCCGGGGGATGTGGTGGGAAACCGACCCAGAGTGACGGCCATCGGCCGCGGTGAGGTGCTCATAGAGAATTTCAAGGGTATCATGGATTTCAAGGACGGCATCATTAAGATTAACACCCATAACGGTGTCATCAAAATTACGGGAGAGGGTCTCAACATCCGCGAAATTACCAGCGAAGAAATTATTATCGGAGGAAAGATTTCAAACATCGACTATGATGCTTAGAAATGAGTGAGGCTTATGTTTCTGGTACATTTGTGGAATTATATACGGGGATATGTTATCATAGTGGTAACTGGAAAGAGCATCGAGCGCTTTATCAATATCTGCTCGAAGCGACAGATTTTGTTGTGGGATATCGTCAGGAAGGACGACCAGTCGGCCACTATGAAGGCTAGTCTTCGAGGCTTTCGGCTGATGCGGCCGGCGGCTAAAAAGTCGGGCTGCAGGGTTCATATCCTTAAAAGGTGCGGACTTCCGTTTCTTCTGGGACGGTTTAAAAAGCGTAAAGGCTTTAAGATAGGCATTATTCTGTGCTTGTCTCTTCTGCTTCTTTCAACCTCCATCATCTGGGATATCGAAATTACGGGCTGCAAGCCGGAAATGATGCCCCAGGTTTTGAATGTTCTCAAAATGGAGAAGATAGGGAGAGGAAGCTTTAAAATGGGCTTGAACCCCAAAAAAATAGCCTCGCGCATCGTCATGCAGGTTGATGATATCGCCTGGGTGGGTGTGGAGGTCAAGGGTGTCAAGCTCTATGTAACTGTTAAAAGCAGTATCTCAAAGCCTGATATTGTAAAGAATAATGAGACCTTCAACATCATAGCCGAGCGCGACGGGCTTGTAACGCAGATGGAGGTACTGGCCGGAAACGCTCTTGTAAAAGAGGGCGATACGGTCAAGAAGGGCCAGGTTCTGGTATCGGGAAAGCTTCAAAGCCAGAACCCCGAATTCGGCACCCGCGATGTACACGCTCTGGGACGGGTAAAGGCCCGCACCTGGTA
>JAOABT010000005.1 GCA_026418215.1 Clostridia bacterium
CTCTATACCCTATCCTATCCTCGAGCGGGTCAATGCAGCCAAATTGCAGTCAATAGCGACGTGACCGAGAACGGCCATATTTTCGTGGCCCGTAATTACGATATGTTTCCGCAGGATAATCCCACGCTTCTATGCACGACGAAGGTTCGCGGAAAATATAGTCACATTGGTTTTTCCTACATGCTTTTCGACCGTGTAGACGGGCTTAACGAGCATGGTTTATGCCTTACCATGACACAGGCCGGCCCCGGTATCCTCGACGATCATTATGTGGATGTTTTTTATAGAAGAACCATACTCGATAGCTGCCGGAATGTTAATGAAGCCCTTGACTTTATACGAGAAACGCCAAATTTCTGCTCCTCCAATATGATCATAGCTGACAAAACCGGGAATATAGCCCTTATTGAGATGGGTCTTAATGGAAAAAGAGCTGTTAAGGCCATCAGCCAGGGCTCCTTTGAGAAATATATCTTTACAACGAACCACTACACGCTGCCAAGCATGGTGGAGTATTATCCGAAATCCGACCCCAATTCAATAGCACGCTACAACATTATCAAGGAGCGTTTGAAGGAATTCGCACCGGAAATTGCAAAGGGGGACTTAATGCTGCTTTTATCGTCCAGAATGCCCTTTGGTGTGTTCAATGCAACGCTTTGGTCCATCGTATTTGATCTCAATGAGCTTAAAGCTTTTATCAGGTTTGGCGCTCCGGTTCTGAACCAGGTTAAGAAATACAGTTTGAATGATCCAGCAGGCGTTAGAGAATTTCAGGTGAAATATTCAGAATGATGGGCTGACCTTTTTATTGAGCCTTCCCTATTCTTTGTTTAGAGATTTTAAAAGCTCATACCATAAAACAGCTCTTAAAATGAGCGGCTTACATATGCAGCACTAAAAGATGCCAATCTGAAAAGCGGCTAAAAAGCTAAAGCGTTTAAGGATGCTTAACCGCTTAAAGCTAAAAAGCATAGACTATACTGACCTGTAACGATGGAGAAGGCTTCAATGGATAATCAAAACTGCGGTTTTTTCAGTATACCGGGCAATCAATTTACGGCAGCTGCAACGCTTATTGGATTTATTGCCGCTAGCTTCACCGATAGCAACCAGCAGAACGCTCTCGCCAATTTTCTAATACAGATTGGACAGGTACTCGCAACCATTGCAGCTCAGAACCAGCTGCTGACCGTTCAGCAAGAAGCGGCCCAACAAGAAGCGGACGAAAAAAAGGAAACGGAGCAAACGCTAAAACAGCTCGATGAACTTCAAAAGCAGTTAGACGAATTAAAATCAAAAATAAAAAGATAAGGCTAGGACCTATCGACAAATCGGTCTTGTTCAGGCTTGGCGACCGTATCAAAATGCTGTACAAGCCATTCCAAGTGTTCTCTGAGCTCTTCACCCTTCATAGGCTGTCCATTACTTGGAATTATGTAGTTCGGATTCAAAGCCTGTATTTTTTCAACGGACCTTTTGGCTTCAAGCCAGTCTGTCGTTAAGAATGCAGGCGGCCCCTTAATCTTATCCTTTTGTGTTATGACGGAGGACAGGGATTCCTGTTTAGTTGTCGATATGGCGTCGGCGGCCATAATAACCCCATCCGATTCCCTATAGAGTGAAATATGGCCCTCAGTGTGGCCCGGAGTATGAATCCATTTCCACCCCGGCATTCCCGGTATTCCACCGTCTTAGGGTAGCGGATGAAGATAGAATCCCAAATCTATGCCCTCATGGGGAAAATCCGGAGACATCTTTGCAACAAGCCCTTCATCTACCGAGGCATCGGGTATCGAATAATCCTTTTCACCTTTTAGATAAGGCATTTCAAGCGGGTGAGCATAAACCGGAACATCCCATTTATGGCATAAGAATTTGACCGAACCCACATGATCAAAATGCCCGTGTGTGAGAATGATAGCCTGAGGCTTGCTGCCGTGCCCAAAGGTTTTCTCTGTTATTTTTAAGATGAAATCCTTCGAGTTCTCAAGCCCGGTATCTACAAGTACCCACTCGCCTTCTTTACCTATCATGCAGGCGTTAACAAGGGTAAACTGCAATAAGATGATATCATCAGCAAGCACGGTTGAGCCCGTTGTTAGCTTTGAAAGCAAGTTCACTAACCCATTGATCATACTTTTCCTCATGTTTTTAAACAGGCTTATTTTAGCCCCCAAGCCCGTTATTATTCCAAAATAAAAACAGCCAGGTTGTATGGCTGTTTCCAAAGCTTTAATATCTCAATCTACCGGAAATCACCCGCTTCCGTCGTTTGTGATCAAAAGCTGGAGCGGTGGGTATGCGCCCACGAGACCAATGGCATAGAGCGTATAGCTTTTGCCTCGTGCAAAGCTTATATTGGGTACATTTAAAACCATTCGATTCGTGCCTGCGACGCGAAGCTGTATGTTAAAACTGCCAGGCCTTACAGGTATGTATTCGGTGCTTTCCTGGTAATAAACGCTATTGAACCATACCGCCTGATTGGCGATCACATCCACTGCCGGAGCATTGGTCGAAAGATGAACAAACTTTACTTTCGCTCTTCCCTGAGAGAGTGTGGTGCTGTCATCAACGACCATGATATCAAGGTTGGGTATCAGCCCGTAAATTGCAAGTGTAACGATACTCCTTTTGGGAATGAAAACAGTTTTTAAAAGAACGGGGTTCTGCCTCTGACCCGAAGGATAAATGGTAACCCGGTGATTCCCCGGTCTTACGCCAACATACTCTGTCTGCATTTTGTAATAAAGACCGCCGTAGAACAGCTTTCCATCCAAATAGACATCGACAGGCGGCGTGTTGGGAGCAAGATGGATCATACGAGCATAGGCACGACGCCATCTTCCCCTGTCAATGCCGTAATCATAGGATTGACTGTAGAAGTCCTGAGGTTGGGCTCTGTCCATTCCATTTTGAGAACCCTGCAGGCC
>JAOABT010000042.1 GCA_026418215.1 Clostridia bacterium
ATATTATAGAGCTGCTCAAAAGAATCCGTGAATCCATACCGGGTGTCGTATTAAGAACCTCGCTGATTACAGGCTTCCCCGGAGAAACCGAGGAAGACTTTGAGGAGCTTTGCGCCTTTGTTCAGCAGAGCCAGTTCGAGCACCTTGGCGTCTTTGCTTATTCCAAGGAAGAGGGGACTCCCGCCTACCGCATGAAGGGCCACCTTTTAAAGAAAGTAAAAGAGGCCCGGCGCAATAAGGTTATGGAGATACAACGAGCCAACGTGGATCAATTTAATGGTTCACGCATAGGACGTATCTATGATACAATGGTCGATGGAGTGGCAGAGGATGGTATTTTCTATGTGGGACGCACCTACATGGAAACACCCGAGATTGATCCTGTCATTTATTTTACATCGGCAGAACCCCTGGAAACAGGCGCAATCGTTCCTGTTAAAATGCTTTGTCTTGATGATTATGATTTGGTTGGGGAAGCCATGGTTTCTTCAGCAATGGATGGTGTAGATCGATGAATCTAGCAAATAAGATAACCATGTCGCGCATTATTGCCACGCCCATATTTCTTTTCTTTCTGATACCGGGCTGGTTTGGCCAGTTTTTGGGCCTTAGCTCCTGGGGGAGATATGCCGCAGCGGCAGTTTTCTTAATCGCTTCTTTAACGGATATGGTCGATGGGATGATTGCCAGAAAGTATAATCTGGTCTCCGAGCTTGGCAAATTCCTAGACCCCATTGCCGACAAGCTTCTTGTTTCTGCAGCACTGATTGCATTTGTCATGACCGACAACCTTTCTGTGTGGGCCGTGTTCATCATTATTGCCCGCGAGTTCATTGTCACAGGCTTCCGTGTTGTAGCCGCAAGCCAGGGCGTCGTTCTGGCGGCCGACAAGCTTGGAAAGCTCAAAACAATTCTACAGATCATTGCCATCATGGCCATTCTGCTGCGAGATTATCCAATTTCGCTTATCATCAACTTCCCGGTGGGTATGACGGTGATGTATCTGGCTGTTCTGATGACGGTTATCTCCGGTATCAACTACGTGGTAAAAAATGCAAAAGTATTAAAAGCCAGTCAGTGACACAATAATAACGTTAGCCTTTACATGATTTTGGTTGTATGCTACAATACTTTAGGTATATGAACCGAAGCGCGGTTTATGGTTTCTCCGGCCATCTACTGGGCTTTCGGCAATTAATTGAAAGGGAGAATTTTTAAATGGAAAGACTCGAGAAGCAGACGATTATTACAACCTATGCAACACATGAAGGTGACACAGGTTCTCCTGAAGTGCAGATTGCACTTTTGACAGACAGAATCAACCACCTTACAGACCACCTCAAGTTCCACAAGAAGGACCACCATTCCCGTCGCGGTCTTTTAAAGATGGTTGGTGCCAGAAGAGGTCTTCTGAACTACCTTATGAAGAAAGATATCCAAAGATACCGTGACATCGTTGAAAAATTGGAACTCAGAAAGTAATTTCCCTCGCCTGTCGGCAATGGAACTTTAAGCTTGGCATAAGCAAAGCCCAAGGCTGTAACCCAGCAAAAGCAAAGCTCATGCGAAGTCTGCAATAAGAACTCCTCGCCATAAGGTAAGGAAAGTATTACTGCAACATAAGCAATAAAATTGGGCGGGATTTTCCGCCCTTTTTTATGGAATAATATCATTATCACAAAGCGATTATCTGACGGGTCAAGGGCAACAGAAGATCAGAGAAGAGGATTCCAGACCTGGATCCCTGTTCCCTGACCTTTTGTCCCTGACTTGAAAACAATCAGGAATCGGAGAAAAGGAGAAAACCAGAGTATGAAGAAAGTCTATTCATTTGAGGTTGCCGGAAGACCTCTCGTTGTCGAAGTCGGCCAGTTGGCACAGCTCGCCAACGGCTCCGCGCTTGTTCGCTATGGGGATACTGTCGTGCTTTCCACAGCAACCGCTGCAAAGCAGCCCAGAGATGGCATTGATTTCTTTCCCTTGAGCGTTGATTACGAGGAAAAGCTCTATGCCGTAGGTAAAATCCCCGGCGGCTTTATCAAGAGAGAAGGAAAGCCCACCGAAAAGGCCATCCTGACCTCCCGTGTCATCGACAGACAGTTCCGCCCCAGATTCCCTAAGGATTTAAGAAATGACGTAGCCATTGTCAATATGGTGCTTTCCGTTGAGCAGGACAACTCCCCCGAGTTTGCCTCTATCATCGGTACAGCCATTGCCCTTTGCACTTCTGACATTCCTTTCAACGGTCCTATTGCCGGTGTTATTTTAGGGCTGGTTGACGGAAAGGTCGTTATCAATCCTACCTGCGATCAGCGCGCCAAGAGCGACATGTATGTCACCCTTTCAGCTGACAAGGAAAAGATCGTCATGATCGAAGCCGGTGCCAACCAGGTTCCCGACGAAGTGATGTTCGACGCCATCAAGCAGGGCCATGAAGAAATTAAAAAGATCATTGCCTTCATCGAGGGCATTGTAGCCGAAGTGGGTAAGCCCAAGTTTACCTATGAATCCGTTGCAGTGTCTAACGATCTCTGGACTTCTGTCTATGAGCTTGCCAAGGAAGACATGAAGAAGGCCATTCAGAACAGCGACAAGACCATTCGCGACGCGCAGGTTGACGCGGTATGCGATATGGTTCAGGAAAAGCTTGCTGAAACCTTCCCCGACCAGAAGGGCAAGATCGGCGAGGCTCTTTACAAGCTTCAGAAGAAGATCGTAAGAGCGATGATCCTTGAAGAACACAAGCGCGTTGACGGCCGTTCCTTAATGGATATCCGTCCCCTTTCCGCAGAAGTCGGCATTCTGCCCAGAACCCACGGTTCAGGCCTCTTCCAGCGCGGACAAACCCAGGTGCTCACGAACGTTACGTTAGGACCTTTGGGTGAAGTTCAAATGCTGGACGGTGTAGATATTGAAGAAGAAAAACGCTACATGCACCATTATAACTTCCCATCCTATTCCGTTGGCGAAGCCAAGGCCTCCAGAGGCCCCGGACGCCGCGAAATCGGCCATGGCGCTCTTGCTGAAAGAGCCCTGGAGCCCGTTATTCCTAACGAAACGGATTTTCCCTATGCTATCCGCTTAGTCTCCGAAGTATTGATGTCCAACGGTTCCACCTCCCAGGGCAGCGTATGCGCAAGCACACTGGCTTTGATGGATGCAGGTGTGCCCATTAAGGCGCCTGTTGCAGGTATTTCCTCAGGTCTCGTTGTAGACGAAGAGAATCCCGAGCGTTTCATCACCTTTATGGATATCCAGGGCATTGAAGACTTCTTCGGCGATATGGACTTTAAGGTTGCCGGAACCAAGCAGGGTATCACAGCCATTCAGGTCGACATCAAGGTAGACGGTCTTTCCTATGAAATCATCCGTCAGGCCTTTGAAATCACCAAGAAGGGCCGCTTCCAGATTCTTGACGAGTGTATGCTGCCCGTTATATCCGAACCTAGAAAGAGCCTTTCACCTTATGCGCCCAAGATCTACCAGACCAAGATCGACGTGGATAAGATCCGTGAGGTTATCGGACCCGGCGGAAAGGTTATCAACAAGATCATCGCTGAAACCGGTGTTAAGATTGATATTGAAGAAGACGGTTCCGTTTACGTTGCAACCTCCGACGAAGCTGCAGGCCTCAAGGCCATCCAGATCATCGAGGGAATTGCCGGAAACGTTGAAGTCGGCGCTATCTTCAAGGGTAAGGTTACACGCCTCATGACCTTTGGTGCCTTCGTTGAGTTCCTTCCCGGCAAGGAAGGCCTCGTCCACATCTCGAAGCTTGACACCAAGCGTGTCAACAAGGTTGAGGACGTTGTCAACGTTGGTGATGAAATTATGGTCAAGGTTATGGAAATTGACAAGCAGGGCCGCATCAACCTCTCCCGCAAGGACGCCATTGCCGGTGATTCCGGTAAGCCTGAAGGCGAAAGAGAAATGCCTCCCGAATTATAATCCGAATATTTCAACCGTAGAATGAGAAGGTCGGCTCGAAGGAGCCGGCCTTTTTGATTTTAATGTGCGTCTCAGATAATAAACAAACCGGGAACTTTGGGTGTTAAGAAGCTTGAACAAGCTGAAGCTTATTGAACGAAGAATGTGAAGTTTTATTGAAGTAAGTAGTTGAGGTTTTATTCGAGTAAAGCTTATTGCAGTGGAAGCTAAAGTTTATTAAAGCTAGAGAAGCTGAAGTTGATAGAAATTAAAAGCTAAAGTTTGTTGAAGTCACATCCAGACCCTAAAAATAGGCTAAACCCAAGGTCCAACGAAATTACTTGTGAAGTAATTTACAGTCCCTGGCAGGTTTGATAGAATTGACATACAAGGAGGTCTGTAAAATGCTAGAAATAATTGCATTGCTTTTTCTCGTTAAGAAAAATTCCTTTAACGCTGTCCAGCGGGGCAGAAAGCCTCTGGGCTTTATCCTTCTCACACCCACGCTTTGGATCCTTATGGAGCTATACGGTGCCTTTGTTGGCGCTCTTCTAACAGCAAACTGGCTGATGTCTTATGTGTTCGCCATCGTCTTTGCTGTAATGGGTGGCCTTGCCTCCTATTACTTCGCCAAAACCTGCAAAATCAAGTCGGCTGAACCCTTCGAACAAGGAACTCAGCCTTCTGCGCAGAAAAAGGGTTTTATACGGCCCCTTATCGTTTGTGCAGTGGTGCTTGTCATGGCAGGCTCACTCGTTTTCCTTTTCCAGAGCAGGGGTGAAAATCTTGAGAGCCTGGCAACCGGAAGAACCATCCGCTATACACCTGTAACGCTTGAGTTCCAGCAGGCCTCGGGAGATCTGATATCCAAAGAGGATTTTAAGATCATTAAGAGAGTTCTGACCCAAAGGCTTGAGGCAAATCGTGAACGCAACATCCGAATCTCGCTGGTCGATGAGAATACCGTCAAAGTCAGAACTGAATCCAGATATAATAACCTCGAGACGTTAAAGTCCATGGGTAGAGAAGGCATTATTACCTTCCAGGAAGTCGATGCTTCCAAGCGAGACCAAGCCAATGACTACCTTCCCACCGGAAAGGTTCTCCTTGGGACAGAGGATGTTAAAAAGGCTGTGGTTCAAAAGGATAAAAACACAGGTCAATCCAACGTTCTTATCTATCTCACGGAGGAGGGAACCCAAAAGTTTGCGGACGCTTCCGAGAGGCTTGCAGGGCAGGATATAGGTGTATTTCTTGATGATCAGCTTATTTTTGCTCCCAGAGTTGAACAAAGAATAGAAACATCCGAGCTTGTTATTAGCGCTTGTGACGAAGCGACAGCTCCGGTTCTTGCCAATACCATCAATAGTGAAAAGCTTCCTTTTGAACTTATACCTATTGAATAGTTCCTTGTGTCATGGCCCGGGTAGTGAAATCAGATGCTTGAATAGGGTTATAGACAGAAATTTGAATGACATTATTCTGCATCTACCCTATAAAACAGGGGGTAGACCCTTAGGCTCGTCAATGCCTGTTAGAGAGGAGCTTATTATGGGAAACTTTAAAATTTTGCGTCTTTCAGAAGCTTTACACCATTACTGATTACTCGGATAAAAAGACAGACAACCGGGGTGTTCAGAACCTCACAAGCCTTACCCCAAAGTGTTTGACGGCTGGTCCAAGAATGACCGACCCCTATTTAGCCAATATTTTCGTTCGGAAAAGCAATAACACCCTATGGTGCTACGCCCGGGACATGTATGCCGGTACTCATGCCAACGGGGAGGATTACAGCTATAGCTGTCTCTTATACACATCTGA
>JAOABT010000099.1 GCA_026418215.1 Clostridia bacterium
AGATGTGTATAAGAGACAGTTCGGAGGGTGTTGGCAAGCTTGCCCGCTGTGGTGGTTTTACCGGCACCCTGCAGACCCACCATCATATAGACCGAGGGAGGAGCGGGTGAATAGGTCAGCTTGGAGGGGACTGAGCCCATAAGCTTGATGAGCTCTTCATGAACAATTTTAACAACCTGCTGGCCGGGTGTGAGGCTTTCCAAGACATCCGCTCCGACAGCACGTTCCGTTATGGTATTGACGAAATCCTTAACGACCTTGAAGTTAACGTCGGCTTCAAGGAGCGCTAATTTGATTTCGCGCATCATTTCTTTAACATCTTTTTCAGAAACACGGGCAGAACCCTTCATCTTCTTCATGAGATTCTGCAGTTTTTCGGATAATCCTTCAAATACCATGTTAACCCTCAATCATTCTAAGCACGCTGCGTTCCTGCCTTTTGGTTCTGTGCGGCAGGGTTTTAGAGTGAATCCAGTAATTCACTTAAGAGCTTTTTAGCATTTTGGAAGCTTGTGCTTTTCTCTGCCTCAGGTATTTGCCCCGGTATGGCCTCAAGGCTTTCCAAGGCTTTTTCTATACGCTTTTCCTGCGCTCTGAAGCGTTCCACAAGTCCTAAGCGCTTTTCATATTCCATTAAGGCTTGCTTGGCCTTACGGATGCTGTCATGGACGCCCTGGCGGCTGATGCCGAGATCCTCTGCGATCTCTCCCAGCGAAAGATCGCTGTTGTAATGGAGATCCATGATTTCATATTGCCGTTCGGTTAACAGCTGGCCATAAAAGTCGAGCAGTACGGCAATCTCATAAACATCCTCGACAGTTTCAAGTGGCGCTAGCTCTGCTTTACTATTATCCTTCATCACTTTCTCCCTGTCAAGTATTTTCGCTTTACACTTGAGTATTATATTTCATTTTAGAAAAAGAATCAATAAGAAGTAAACAACAGCTCAGAGCCAGATTCCACAAAGTTTAAGAGCACGCTTGAGCAGTTAAAATTAAGAAAGCCAGAAAGGCCGCCGGGGATGAGCTTCCTTTCTGGCTTATATCATAAACCATGAATTTTTGTTCATGGCATTGACGAGATTGAGAATTTCCTTATTCACTTCCTCTGGTGCAAACTGGTGATGTAGTGATCCGTTCCGGGAGCCACGTGCTGTGCGCTGTCACTTGACCAGGAGGTAAAGGCATGCTGACTCTCAAGCCATTCCTTGATGTGGCTTTCTTTTTCACTGGTCAGAATTCTAAGCGGTATGCTGCCAAGCTTATTCCCGCTCAAAACAATTTGCGCGTTGGATCTTACCTGTTTGAGCTCGTCTAGCACATTGTAGTTACCAATATTTTTAACATGCAGTGCTGTATCGAGTGCTCTAATTTCAGCAGGCGTCTTGTCAAGACCGTTTCTTTGCTCATAGGCAGTCTGGAAGAAGGTCTTGGAATTATACATCAACAAGCGGAGGATACCAACATCTCTGACAGTTGCGGTGAATTTGATGGAGGATAGGGTCTCGCTTTCGTCAGGGTCCTTGGCGTAAAACTCAGGACTGCCGCCATCGATCATGACCATGTCCTTGACCTTACCTGGGTGAAGCTGAGCGTAGCGAAGGGCTTCCAGCGCCCCAAAGAATGGGCAACAAAAATGTATGGCGG
>JAOABT010000116.1 GCA_026418215.1 Clostridia bacterium
CCCTTGACATCCTCCGCTCCGCCTAAGGCGCCATATTTCTTGACGAGACGCGCAATAGGGCGTGTAACATAACCCGATAAGGCAATAGCGATCAATGAAGAAATAACAAGTCCGACAAAAATGGCTACAATCGTATAGAACAGAATGGTGTCACGGATTTCGTCAATATATTCCACCGATGCGGCAACGCGGATAATATCCTTGGTTTCCGGCGAATAACACGCCAGGTAAAGGAAGCTGGTGCCCGTGGTGGCACTCTTCCTAATGTCCATGCCAATCTTTCCTTGAAGCGCCGCCCTGACCTCGGGTCTTTGGAGGTGATTTTCCATGGTACTGGAATGAGCAACAGAATCAGCTATAACCTTGCCCGTTTCATCGATTATGGTGATTCTTCTGGATTTTGCAGGTGACTTGCTGCCAGCATCCCTATCTTCGAGGAGCTTGGTGAGCCCTCTAAGAAATTCATCGGTAATGCGGTTTGGACCCTTTGAATTCTCCTCCTGGACAATGCGGGTCATCAGCACAACCTCATGCTTGAGGGCATTTTCGACCTCATTGATATAGGTTTGAGAGGAATATCGGAACGTTACAAAGCCTACGATGGACGATACAATTACAGCAAGAATGAGATATAGCGAAACAATGCGGCGTCTCATGAGTTGTTCCTTTCTCTATCTGGAGTGTTCTGTGGATACACGCTCAGCGACTCGAATACCGTCGACGGCTGCACTGACGATGCCTCCTGCATAGCCTGCGCCTTCACCTGCGGGATAGAGCCCTCTATAGCTGACCGAATGGAAGCGCTCGTTGCGAAGAATTCTTACAGGAGCCGAGGTTCGCGTCTCGACTGCGGTTAGAAGCGCGTCGGGATGCATGAAGCCCTTGAGCTTGCGGTCAAAGGCCGGTATGGATTTCTTAATACCATCCGCCACAAAAGGCGGAAGAACATCCTTAAGAGAGGTATAAAGAACCTCACCCGTATAGCTCGGACGGACAGCGCCGTGGCGCTTGCTCGGAACATCCTTGAGAAAATCGCCCAATCTTTGGACAGGTGCGGCATAGCGGCCTGTTTTCTTAAAGCAGCCCTGTTCTAGCTGCCTTTGAAAGGCAATGCCAGCCAGCGGGTGCTGGCTTTCAAAGTCTGAAGGAACCACAGACACAACATAGGCACTGTTGGCATTTTGTCCGTTTCGGGCGTGATAACTCATACCATTGGTCACAATGGTATTTTCCTCGGAAGCGGCTGCCACCACCACGCCGCCCGGGCACATGCAAAAGCTGTAGGCGGTTCTGTCGGCCATATGCTCAAAAATCTGATAATCAGCGGCACCCAGCTTGAAATGACGGGTTTTGCCGTATTGGATTTCATCGATCCATTCCTGTAAATGCTCAATTCGGACCCCTACCGAAAAAGGCTTCTGCTGAATTTCCACACCTTGCTGAAAAAGTGTCTCAAATGTGTCGCGCGAGCTGTGTCCGATAGCCAGAATAACGGCGTCTGACAAGACCTCGGTGCCATCCTCCAGCTTGACTCCGCAAACAGCATCGCCACCCACCAAGAGCTCTTTAACCCGGGTGGAAAAATGGAAGGAAGCACCTTTGGCTATTAGGCTTTCCCTGAGGCCCTTGATAACCTTCTGAAGGACATCGGTACCAACGTGGGGTTTTGCCTTATATAGAATGCCCTCTGATGCCCCAAACTCATGGAGAACCTCCAAAACCTTTGTGCATCTGGGATCATTGATGCTGTCTCTTATACACATCT
>JAOABT010000556.1 GCA_026418215.1 Clostridia bacterium
ATGTTATTGATAAGCGTATTATTTGTTATTCTCATAAATCGTTACCTCCTTATATTCCTAATCGATTGACGAGTATGTCCAGAAGATCTCCAAAGGTCTGTATCATCTTGGCTGGAGCACCGTATATCTGTTGGTACTTGACAAGGTTCGTCATTTCTTCATTCAAGGAAACTCCAGAATTTGATTGACGGCGGTTTTCAATCTGAGAGGATATACCCTGCTGAACCTCGAGATACTGATTATATTGCTGCCCATCAACACCCATGGAAGAGATCAGCGTCTTGACAAAATCTTCAGGTGTTCCTTCCTTGAACATATACGCATTATGGCGCATTTTCATGAGGTCTGCCAGGTTCTGGCTATTGCCAACCTGACCGGCCACCTTTGAAGCTGAGATATTGAGGCTTGGGTTGTTATCAATATCTGCCGATATTGAGAAATTCCTTGCGGTAATGCTTTGGTAGCCGTAAGGAATGCGGTCATCGTAGGGGGTAGTGCCGCTATCAGCGTTGATGCCTGCTTTAGAGGCATTACTATAGGCTTGGGTTAAGAAGTTTGCACTGTTCATGGGCTTCCCGTCACTTCCAAGCATAGTAAAAAACCTGATGCCCGAGGGTGGATCACCTGCCACCGAATTAAGCTTATAGCCATCAACATGGCCGTTACCCTTATCGAGCGTGCCATCACCGTTGGTATCCTGGATGCCTTCATTGAAGGACATGGCAAAGGTTCTAACGAATTCGTTCATCTTTCTCTGATAATACGGAATGCCTTTGCAGTCCGCACTGGGCTGGCCGTTGAGACCGATGGCACCATCGTTGCCATCACGCATATCCAGGTAGCCTTTAAGCTCGCCCGATTTTACGTTCAGCTTATTTCCATCTTCCCAGGAAATGGTAAACAAATTGTTAATATCTTCTGCGTTTACTCTTTCAGAATCTTTTCTGCTCTGAGTCTTTAAATGTACTACATTTTCATGGTCCACAAGCGCCTTGCCGCTTATGGTGACCATAAAGCGCTTTTCGGGCTCGCCATTAGGAAGCTTCAAGCCTGTTTCGGTTTCGTAAGCACTGCAATTGACAAGCTTGGACAGCTTATCAACCAAAAGACCTCTCCTGTCACGCAGGTCATTAGCCTTGTTGCCCATAACCTCGAAGTCATAAATCTGGAGGTTCAAGTCCTTGATCTGATCGGCAAGATTATTAATCTCCGAGACCTTGGAGTTAACCATGTTATTAAGGTCATCCTGCATATTATCGAAATGGCTCGCCACGCTGTTAAAATATTTGGCAACTGCTACGCCCTTCTCCTTAACCATTGCGCGGGTTGCTTCACTGGAGGGGTCGGTGGAAAGCTGTTGAAGCGAGCTGTAGAAATCATTGATGATCTTGGTATAGCCATTGTCGCTGGGCTCATTATAGATAGCCTGCATATCATCGATAATGGTGGATTTAACCTGCCATTCACCCAGGTACTGGGATTCAGTCCAAAACTTTTCATCCAAAAAGCCATCACGGACACGATCAACACTTACCACATCGGAGCCCATGCCAAGCATACCGGCACTGTTGGCCACGAGCATCGGGCGGGCCGCCGTCTGGTTGATGACCTGTCTTGAATAGCCGGGAGTATTGGCATTATCTACATTATGGCTGACCGTGGCCATACCTCTCTGCGAAGAGTATAAGCCACGCATCGCGATTTCCATTCCCATAAATGTGGTATTGTTCATCTTATCCTCACGACCTTTCGCCTGTCTCAGATTAATCCGTTATCTGTGAGAAAATTAATTGGCTCCCATCCTGTAGAGCACGGTTTCAAGCATTTGATTGACGACGTCAATGACCTTGGAGTTGGCATTATAGGCGTATTTAAACTTAATCATGTTGGTTAGTTCTTCATCAAGGGACACGCCCGAGACCGTCTGTCTGATGCCATCGGCCTGAGTAACCAGCTGCGTATGACTGTCAACCATACTATCAGCTTCATAGCCCTTGTTGCCGACATTTAAGATAATATTCTGGTAATAGGTATCAAGGCTCAAAACCTTATTGTTGCCGGTCATCAGGCTCTGGTTGCGTAAATTTGCAATAGTCAGGGCGATCTGGTTGTCACCGTTGGC